>JALORD010000017.1 GCA_025459145.1 Pirellulaceae bacterium
TGTCGAGTTCGGCCCGCGACAGCCGGCCGTTTCCGGCGGCGTTCAGCTTGCGAAACAGCCGGCCGACGAGATACGCCTGCTGGACCCAGGGATTCTGCGGCGACCAGTCGAGATCGCTCGGTGTGATGCGGCCGTCGCCATTGCGGTCGAGGACCTTCCAGGCGGCCTCGGGCCCGGGAAATTGTTCGCGGGAAATCGCCTTCGCATCGGGGGAGAGGCCGCAATGCTTAGCCAGCCAGGGCCAGGTGTAACGGGTCTGGGCCGGGCCGAACCAGCCGTCATTAGGGCCGATCTCAGACCCGCGGAGGATCGTCACGAGCATCCGGATGGCTTCGGGCTGTTCGCCAGGCGGGTAGCGGGCTTCGATCTCGTCCGCCGCGAGCTGGCTGCTGGCGTCGTCGGCGTACTGAGCAGGTTCCAGCGGCTTGAGGGCGGTGGGATCGAACATGGACTTGGCGGTGGGAGAGGCTGGTTCTTGGGCCTGGGCGACGCCGAGCAGCAGAAGCGGCAGGCAGAGGCCAATACTTAACTCTAGCCATCGAATGCCCATGGGCGCACCTCGTTTGCTGGATTCGATCGCGTGTACTGTGAAATCTATCAGCTCAAAGGGCCGCTATTGCCGTTTCGTCTTGACGTTACCCGATCGCAGGCGGACGAGCCACTCTTTGAGGTCTTTAGGAAGCGGCTGCTGCAAACGGAGCGGCGCGCCGGTGATCGGATGTTTAAAGCCCAGCACTGCGGCGTGCAGGGCGTGGCGCGGCGAGCGGCTGTCGTCGGCCCGCGGCGGCTGTCCGGGGGCGTGCGTGTAGACCTTCTCGCCGCACAGCATGTGGCCGATCTCGGCCAGGTGAATGCGAATCTGGTGCGTGCGGCCTGTTTCGAGGCGGCAATCGACGATCGAATACTCCGTTTCTGGGCTGGCCGCGGCTGTGAAGACCTCGATCGGCTGCAGATGGGTGATTGCTCGCTGAGCGCCTGCAGGTATTGGGGCGGTTCCGGCGACGGAAACGCTGCCGCGGAGGCCGTCCACCCGGTCGCGGACGAGCCAGGTGTCGATCGTCTGCGCGGGGACGCGGCCGTGGGCCACGGCGACGTAGGCCCGCTCGACATCGTGCTTGGCGAACAATTGAATCAACTTCTCCTCGGCAGCTTGCGTGCGAGCGAACACCATCAGGCCGCTTGTGTCGCGGTCGAGTCGATGGACCGGATACGTGATGAGGCGCGTATCGAGCGGAGGTTTCGCCGGAGCACGCACCCAGCCGCGCTGCCGCCGCTTAATCGGCGCGGCGCTCTCACCGCGATCGTGACTGTCGGCTGTTTTGATCCGCACGCCGAGGTACGCCGAAAGAACCTGCGGCAACAACTCGTCGAGCGTCGGCTGCAACTGCCTGCGTCGCTCGGGCAGATCGGTCTCAGCCCGATGGCGGAGCGTCGTCAGCCCCGCGGGCTTACTCACCACCACCAGATGCTCGTCGAGATAGACGATCTTGATATCGCTGGCTTCGGGAGGCTTAGCCAGCGGGTGGTCCCATAGCTTGAGGACATCCCCCTCCTTCAGCCGGCGGCCTTCGTCGAGACACAGGTTGCCGTTGACCTGCACGAACCGGCCGCCGATGAGCGAGCGGACCTGCGACCACGACTTTTCGTGACACAGACGGCGGAGCACCTGCGGCAGCGAATGGCCGTCGTCTTCGGCGGCGAGATGAAACGTGCGGGCGGGCATGGGGTGCTAGAAATCGGTAGCGTGGTGGTGAATCTCGTGGCGTGGCGGCTGGAAGCCGCCGCTACTTGGCGTCGAGTTTCTTCCGCGCCTCGATCAGCGCCGGGATCACAGCCGCCATTCGCGGGACCGACGAGGGGCTTCCCTCGAGGATCGTGGCCGCCGCGAGGATCGTCTTGCTGGCCCGCGGCAAGTATTCCGGCCGATCGAGCAGCACCGCGAGTCGGACCAGGTTGTCGGCCGAGACAGAATTGCCCGACGGAACCGCCGTGTCGACAATCTCCTTGCCGCGGGCCAGGAGCGCCTCGTGGTCTTTCGACGTAAAGTAGAACCCGCCCCCGGCCTCGTCGGCAAAGAGCTCGATCTGCTTGTCGGTCAGCTCGCCCGCGGCCGTGAGCCACCGCTTGTCTCCCGAGGCCCTATGCAGACGGAGCAAGCCGTCGACGACGAAGGCGTAGTCGTTCACATAGGCGTTCAGCCGAGCCTCGCCGGCCGAGTAGGTTCGCTTCAGGCGGCCGTCGGCGATGCGGAGCTTCGTCAGGACAAACTCCGCCGCCTGCGTGGCAGCCTCGATATATCGCGGCTCCTTGAGAATCCGCCCTGCATCGGCCAGGCCGCCGATCGCGAGGCCGTTGTCGGCCGCGAGGAGCTTGGTATCAGTGATCGGGCGGATCCGCTGGCTGCGAACGGTGAGCAGCTTCTGGCGGATCGGCACCAGGCGGGCTTCGAGATCCGCTTCCGAAAGCGAGAGTTCCTTCGCCACGTCGGCGAGCGGCTTTGAAAGCTGCGGGGCGTAGAACTTTTCTTCAAAGTTCGGCTCGCGGTCGAGGCCGTAAACCTGCGCGAACAGGGCGAACTCGTCGGCCGAGAGGGCCTTCTCCACCTCCGCCTTGTCCCAGCGGTAGAATTTTCCCTCTTCTCCCTCGGAGTCGGCGTCGATCGCCGTGTAGAAGCCGCCGGTCTCGTCGCGCATCTCGCGGAGCAGAAAGTCGCACAGTTCTTGCGTCGTACGGCGGAAGTCGTCGCGGCCGGTGAGGGCGAACGCCTCGGCGTAGACACTCGCCAGTTGACCGTTGTCGTAGAGCATCTTTTCGAAGTGCGGAATCTGCCAGTAGCGGTCGACGCTGTAGCGATGAAAGCCGCCGCCGAGGTGATCGCGAATGCCTCCTTGCTGCATGCCGGCCAGCGAGCCGACGAGCATTTCCTGAGCCTTTGCGTCCTTATGCCGCTGCACGCGATCGATCAGGAAGACCAAATTGCTCGGCTCGGGAAACTTCGGCTGTCGCGGATTGGGCCCATAGCCAAAGCCGCCATACTTCGGGTCGTATTGTTCGTCGAGCGCGGCCTGTACCGGCGGGATCAGCGATTCATCGAGCGGCACGAGCGGCGACGTCCGCTTGGCTTCCATCTCCGCTTTCGTGAAGCGAGTGATCGTCTTCGCGTCTTCGCGAATCTTATCGGGAAACTTGGCCCAGAATTCCTGTACTTTGCCGATGATCGTCAGAAACCCGGGCATCCCCTCGCGATCGCCGTCGCGGGCGGGGAAGTAGGTGCCGCCGAGGAACGGCTCCGCCTCGGGGGTGAGAAACATCGAGAGGGGCCAGCCACCGCCGCGGGGCTCGCCTGCGATCTGGTGATAGACCGAGAGGGCCGTCATGTAGATGGCGTCGATATCGGGGCGCTCTTCGCGGTCGATCTTGATGCACACGAAATGCTTGTTCAGAAATGCCGCGATCTCCTCGTCGTGAAAGCTTTCGCGCTCCATCACATGGCACCAATGGCACGACGAATAGCCGATCGAGAGGAAAATGAGCTTCCCCTCGGCCTTGGCTTTGGCGAGCGCTTCCTCGCCCCACGGATGCCAATCGACCGGGTTATGCGCGTGCTGCAGCAGGTAGGGACTCGTTTCTTTTGCCAGGCGATTGGTATGCTTGGCGGCGGGTTTCTCCGCGGCTTCGGCAGGCGTGGCAGCAGGTTTTGTCGCCGGCTCGGCGGCCGCTTCGGGAGCTTGCGCGGCAAGCGGCTCAGAAAGTGGCGATGGGCCGGCCAGAACGAGTGCGACCAGTAGCAACCAGGAGCGAATACGCATGAGGGTCTCTGCGTCAGAATCGGCGGGGAGAGAACGTCATTGCCGGGAACCAGCGGCAATCGACCGGAAGGCAAGCCACCCATTGTACGGGAAAAAAAGGTCAACGTCGGCGGGCGTCGCGTTCCCGCGTAGCTGTCAGCGGCCGTTTCCGTTACGCTCCTGAAGATGTTGTCCGACGTATTGAAACTTGGCAGCCGGATCGTGTGTCTCCCCGTGATTCACGGCAGCGGCGAGTTTGCCCTGGCCGTGCGGCGGGTGATGCTGCAGCACTCGTTCGACTGCGTGGCCGTGCCGTTGCCCCCCTCGTTTCAAGCGGCGGTCGAGCGGGGAATCGATCGGCTGCCGGCGGCGGGAATCGTCACGCAGGCCGAGACTCCGCACTATCCGGCTGAGTGGTCGCCAGATTTGGATGCCGACGAGGATATCGAGGACGAGTCGGACGCTGAATTTGCGGACGCCAGCGATGACGGCGGGGACGACGACGAACCGACGCACAGCTACGTGCCGATCGATCCGTGCCAGCCGGTGATTGCGGCGCTGCGTGCGGCATTGGCCGAGCGGATTCCGCGGGCGTTTATCGACCTCGAGACCGATCGGTTTGTGCCGCAAGAGGCCCTGCTGCCCGATGCGTACGCGCTCAAACAAGTGGCGATCGAGCGGTTCGCGGCTGCGGTCCTGCCGGCGATTCCGCGGCCGGCGGATCCCCAGCATCAAGACCGCATCAAGCACATGGCGGCTGGCCTACGCGAACTCGAAACCCGCCACACGTCGATCCTCTTTGTCTGCTCGCTTCTCGATTGGCCCTGGATTCGGGAGGCGTATACCGAAGAGCGGGCCAGCCAGGCCGAGCACGATCTGGTCGAACCGCCCAAGCTGTATGCGCCCGATCCGCGCACGCTCCTCTTCCTGCTGGGCGAGTTGCCGTTCATTACGGGACTCTACGAGCGGGCGCGGGCCGAGCTCGAGGACGACGAAAACCTGTCGATCGATGGCGTGAAAGAACTGCTCGTCACGGCCCGCGAGCGTTACCGGGCCGATTTGAAGCGGCGGGCCCGCAAGATCACGCCGCACACGCTGCGGCAATGCCTTAAATACATTCGCAATCTGGCCCTCTTCGAAAAGCGATTCACGCCCGATCTCTACACGCTGGTGATCGCGGCCAAACAGACCGCGGGTGACCAGTATGCCCTGCACGTCGCTGAGACCGCCCGCGAGTATCCGTATGAGGCCCAGTCAGACCTGCCTCAGATCAAGCTCGGCATCGGTCGCGGCCAATTTCCCGGCGGCGAGATCGTGCGATTGGTGAGCCGCTTGCCTGGACCGCCCGTCGAGTGGCGCAGCTGCGATCTGGTGCGGCGGCCCGACCGGATCGAGCGCGAGATGTGGCAGATGCGGTGGAATCCGTTCTCGCAGTGCAGCTGGCCGCCCGAGGACACCGCCATCGAAAACTTTCGGGCGCATGTGTTCGACCGGGCACGGGCCGTGCTCGGCGCCGATCTGGCCCGGACCGAGCCGTTCACGACGAGCATCCTCGACGGGATCGACATTCGCGACACGCTCCGCCACTGGTACGAAGAAAAGATCTACGTGAAGGTGCTTCCTCCGAGCCGGGGCAAGCTCGACTGCGTGGTGATGCTGTTCGATTCGCCCGCCGATCCGCGAGAGTATCCGTGGCGCACGACGTGGTACGCCGAGCACGAGGAGGAATCGACGCTGGCGTTCTACGCGACCGACTTCAGCCGGGAGATGGTCGGCCCGGGAATCGCCCTGGCGACGTATGGCGGGGCAATGTTCCTCTATCCGCCGGTCCATATCCGCGATATTTGGCGCGATCCGCGGCTCGACTTTGCCGAAACGCTCGAAGAGCGGCTGCTGGCTGCGGCGTGCCTTTACAGCACCTGTCCGCACATCGCGCTCCTCTCATCCGCGCCTCCGGGAGCCGGCTGGCGCAAGCTTGCTGCCCGCTACAACAAGCGGTGGCTGCATCTGCCGCTGTCGCAGTTTAACGATGGCCTGATTCAACAGCTCCGAATGGTCCACGTCCTGAATGGTCATCAGGTCCGCAGCTTTGCGGCCGATTTCATTCGCAAGGCGTAGCCGAGCCGCAGTAACGCAGTCGGTGTGAAATTCGCGGGAAAGCAGCTTGACCCTTGCCGCGGGGGCGCTACTTTTATGGCTGCCCGCGCTCGCGGAGCAAAGTCGCTTCTCTTTTCCCATCAGGAACTGGTTATGTTAAGCCGTTTCGGTTTGGTCGTCGCCCTGTGCCTGGCGGTTTCGCACGCATTCGCCCAGGAGGCCCCCTCGTTCCCAATGCCCGGCCCCGAACATGCGCACCTCAAGGCGCTCGAAGGCACCTGGGATGCGCAGATGAAAATGGCTGGCGAAGAGGCCCCCCTGCCCGCGGTGATGACCTGCAAGATGACCTGTGGCGGGCTTTGGCTGTCGAGCGAGTTTCTGGCCGATGTGCCGGGCTTCAAATTTGAAGGCCGCGGGCTGGACAGTTATGATCCGGCGAAGAAGGAGTACGTCGCCGTGTGGGTCGACTCGATGAGCACCCGGCCGATGCAACTGACCGGCACGTTCGACGAAAAGACCAAAACGCTGACGATGAAAGGCGAAGGCCCCGGCACCGACGGCAAAGTCGTCAAAGTGAAGAACGTGACGACGATCCAGGACGCCGATCATCACAAGTTCGCGATGTACACGATCGGCGACGACGGCCAAGAGTCGCTGCAGCTTACGATCGAGTATTCGCGGAAGAAGTAACCGCGCAAAATTCGTGAAGTTGTGCGGCGGCGCTTGTTAGCCTTGGGCGAGCTAAACCTGAACGAGCATGCTCGTGGGGAACGTCACAGAAATGGTCGTTCCGTGACCGGGGCTACTTTCGATGGCCGTGCGGCCTCCCAAGAGTTCCGCCCGCTCGCGAATCCCTGCCAGGCCGAATTGCTTGGCGGGGAGCGACTGCGGGTCGAAGCCGCGGCCCTCATCGTGAACCGAAAGCGTCAATTCGTCCCCTAACTGGAACATCCGCACCTGGGCCGCCGCAGCGCCGCTATGTTTCCAAACGTTGTTGAGCGCTTCCTGGGCGATTCGCAGCAAGATGGTTTCTGTCGCCGCCGGCAGATGCTGAATGCGCGTATCGGACTGGAAATCGACGTCGATCGCGTGGTCCCGCTGGCAACGGGCGCATAGGTCCCTGAGCGAGCCGACGATACCCCGCGGGTTGAGTTCGATCGGCAATAGCCCCTGCATCAGCCGTCGCGCTTCGACGATCGCCGCGCGGAGGATTTGCAGCGACTTGGCCAGCCGCTGCTGGTCGGCTTCCGGCGCGTCATGCAAATGGTCGCTGCACGATTCCAGCAGCATGGCCGCGGCAGTCATGTCCTGGACAATGCCGTCGTGGATTTCGTGGCCGATCAGTTGCCGGTCACGTTCGACCAAGGCCAGCGAGCGGGCGAGCATATCGCGCTCGGCTCGCAGGCGAGCCAGGCTAGCCTGCAACCGCTCGATCTCGTGGGCCTGACGAACAGCACTGGGGTCGATCTTGCCAGCCTGTCCTATGCTGGGTTCGACTCTGTTGGGCTCGGCCATGGCTGGAAATCACCACTTGGAGGACGCCGCCCACGGCAAATACGCCGCGGGCTTGGTGGCTGCCCCCCCAAATTAAATATAGCGATTAAACAAGTGTTCCAGCATCTCTTGGCGGCCGCTGGCGTTGGGGGCGGCTTCGCCTTTCGCCAGAATATACGCCTCTAAACTCTTGAAATCGGCTTTACCGCTCTCCACATCGGCCCCGATTCCGCTATCGAAGCTGCTGTACCGCTGCTTGACGAATTTGTCAAATTCGCCATCCGCACGGATCGCGGCTGCGATTTTCAGCCCGCGGGCGAAGGCATCCATCCCGCCGACGTGGGCATGGAACAGGTCGATCGGCTCGAACGACTCGCGGCGGACCTTGGCGTCAAAATTGACGCCGCCGGGGGAGATGCCGCCCCACTTGAGGATTGTCCACATGATCTCCGTGGTCAGGTAAATGTTCGTCGGGAACTGGTCAGTATCCCACCCGAGCAGCAGATCGCCCGTGTTGGCGTCGATCGAGCCGAGGGCCCCCTGCATGCCGGCATAGTCGAGCTCGTGCTGCATCGTGTGGCCGGCGAGCGTGGCGTGGTTCGTTTCCAGATTGAGCTTGAAGTAGGGCAGCAGGTCGTAAGCCCGCAGGAAGTTGAGGCAGGCGGCGGCGTCGCTGTCGTACTGGTGCTTGGTCGGCTCTTTCGGCTTCGGCTCGATCAGGAATTGCCCGGTAAAGCCGATCTCCTTGGCATAGGCGACCGCCATGTGGAAAAAGCGGGCGAGGTGATCGAGCTCGCGCTTCATGTCGGTATTGAGCAGGTTCTGGTAGCCTTCGCGGCCGCCCCAGAACACATAGTTCTCGCCGCCCAGTTCCTTGGTCACCTCGAGGCACTTCTTCACCTGGGCCGCGGCAAAGGCATATACGTCGGCATTGCAGGTAGTTGCCGCGCCGAGCATGTAGCGGGGATTGCTGAACAGGTTGGCCGTACCCCACAGCAGCTTGATCCCCGTGCGCTGTTGCTCCTCCTTGAGGACTTTGGCGACGGCGTCGAAGTTCTTGTTCGATTCGGCGAGCGTTTTCCCCTCAGGGGCCACATCCCGATCATGAAAGGCGTAGAACGGTGCGCCGAGCTTTTCGCACAGTTCGAAGCAGACGCGGGCCCGCTTCTGGGCGTTTTCGACTGAGTCGCTGCCGTCGTCCCAGGGGCGGATCATTGTTCCCGGGCCAAAGGGGTCGCTACCGGTGCCGCGGAACGTGTGCCAGTAGACGACGGCGAAGCGGAGGTGCTCGCGCATCGTCTTCCCCTCGATCACTTCGTCAGCGTTGTACCAGCGGAAGGCCAGCGGGTTTTTGGTCTGGGGTCCTTCGTACTCAATCTTCGAAATCTCAGGAAAAGCCTGGGCCATCGTGGTGTCTCGATTGGGGATTGGTTTTTGATTGGGATGGGTGTGGTCAGCGTCAACATCCGGGTAGCAAGCCCGATATCGTGGCAGAAAAGGGGGCAGTTTGGCAACCGGCCCGCAAAAACGGCGGGCAATGTTTGACCCAGGCTGCCGGCGGCATGATTGACCCCGCCTGCCGGCTGGCGCAAGATCAGCAGCGTTCCGAACCACTTCCGGAGTCCACCCATGATTCGCTCACTGTTTGCGATTGTCGTGCTGGCGGCGTTGCCCGCCTGCCTGATTGCCCAAGAGACGCCGAAAGCTTCGCCCCAGGCGAAGGCCAAGGCCGCCGCTAAAGCTCCTGGCAAAGCCGCAAAAAAGAAGGCTGCTCCCGAGCGTCCGACACCGACCGTCGCCGACTTTGCCTACGGCCAGGATTCACCCCGGCAAAAGTTCGACTTCTGGCAGGCCAAGTCGGACAAGCCCACGCCGGTTGTCCTACTGATCCACGGCGGCGGCTGGCGCGGCGGCGATAAGTCAGGTTATGGCACCTCGGCGATAAAACCTTATCTCGACGCGGGGATTTCCGTCGCCTCGCTCAACTACCGGTTTATCGAGCAGGCGATGGCCGACAAGGTCGAGCCCCCGGTGAAGGGCTCGGTGGGAGACGCGGCCCGCGCCCTGCAGACGATTCGCTCGAAGGCCAAGGAGTGGAATATCGATCCGGCGCGGATTGGCGCCACCGGTGGTTCGGCGGGCGCTTGCACATCGCTCTGGCTCGCGCTGCACGACGATTTGGCCGATCCAACGAGCGACGACCCCATCGCGCAGCAATCGACGAAGCTCGCCTGTGCGGCTGTGAGCGGCGCCCAGACTTCGCTCGATCCGAAGGAACTCCGCGAGTGGATGCCGAATGCCATTTACGGCGGCCATGCGTTTGGCTTTGCCGCTCCTGGCCGTGGTCGACCGGAAGAATTCGATCTGCTCATCGCCAATCGCGAGAAGGTACTCCCCTGGATCAAGGAGTACTCGCCAATCGAACTGGTTTCGAAGGACGATCCGCCGATCTTTCTCGATTACCCCAATCAAAAGACGGCGCCGGTGATTGGCGAGAACCAGCCTGACCCGACGCACTCAGCGATCTACGGGGTCAAACTGCTCGAAAAACTCAAGGAAGCGGGCGTCGAAGGGGTGCTCTCGTACCCCGGCCACAAGGACGAAAAGTACGGCTCCATCCAGGCGTTTTTGATCGCCAAGCTGAAGGCGGAGTGAAAGCGGAGAGCCGAAAGCGGTGGGAGGCGTAGTTTGCCTCGCCTCTCACCGTGACAACCCCGTACCCTCACACCCTCTCGCGCCTCACCCCTCGCTACTCCTTCCCCTTCCGCAGCTTCTCCGCGTGCACGTGGGCCACGTCCCACATGTAGTGGCCGATCTTGTGTTTCTCGGCTTCGAGCAGATGCTCGCGGGCCTGCTCGGTCTTGCCGGCCGCTTCGTACCATAGGCCCAGATATAAATGGGCATAGAACAGCCGTGAGTTGAGCTCGGCGGCCAGCGGCTCGCCGGCGCGGGCCGAGGCTAGCACATCTTCCGGCTTCGCCTTCCCGCGGTAGAGGTCGTAAATCGTCATCATCGGAATCCGCGGATCCCGCTCGATCGGCAGCATGTTCTTCGCGGCCGCCTCGACTCCCTGCTCCTTCGCCACGCAGAGATAACGCCAGACGCTGTTCTCGACATCCTGGTCGTGATAGGTCTGATAGAGTTCGAACTGCTTCGCGCCCTTGGCGAACTCGCCTGCGTAGTAATAGGCGATTCCCCGCTCCCACTGCCGCGACTGGGCATCGGGCGAAAGCTTCACGTGCTGATCGAAATCGGCGACCGACTCGGCGATGTTGCCGGCACAAAAGTTCGCCCGCCCCCGCAGGTACCAAGCCGTGGAGTTCTCCGGCGCTTGCTTGATCGCCGCGGTGAACTGCTCAATCGCTGGCGCGTACTCGCGGCGCTGCGCCTGCTCGGTTCCTCGGCGAAGCAAATCGGAAAGGTCGACCTGAGCGTCTTGGGCGAATGCGCCCGTGGTAACAGCCGCGGCCCAGAGACCGCATGCCAGCGTGCGCAATGAAAGCATAGGTCCCACCCTCCTCAGATTGTTACGTACCACAAACCGCAGCTGGTGCAAAGTAATTCTTTAGCGTGCAACTACGTGTGAACTTAGGGGAGCGGCCGAGCAACAGCAATCCATGCTAGCGAATCCTAAGAAGTCAATCTTGCTGTTCGCTTACCGACCAATGTGGTCGCGCGCAGTCCACTTTGAGACACATGTCTCGCTTTGAGACAATAGCAAACGCCCGCTAGCTCTAAATGACAGCAGGGCCAGGGAGGCCAAACATCCTCGAAAGGGCGGAGAATCCGTCGCTAATCACGGGATTCCGCGGTTTTCGCCCACTTTTTTTAAAGATCAGCCGTTTCGGAACGAAGGTTGCTCTATTGCTGCAACACTTAAGTCAATCTGCCGAAAAAGCGGTGGATTGGGGCAGCGGGGGGCTGTCAATCGGCATCCAAGAGTAACAGTATCGAGTTCCCACAACGAGCGGCGAACCCAGAATCGCCGCCCAGTCCACTCAAGGAGGATCGCTGTCATGCTCGTTCTTAGTCGAAAAGTTGGCGAACGGCTGGTAATCGGCGACAACATCACCGTGGTGGTCAGTCGCGTGGCTGGTAACCGGGTGACAATCGGCATCGAAGCTCCCGATGACGTGCGCGTCGTTCGTGGCGAACTGCGCCCGGTTGTCGAGGCTTTCCGCTCCGATAAGCGTGATGTGCCGGCGCTGGCCCTTACTGGCGCTGGTTACGACGCCGAGGATGCCATCGACGCATCAATCCCGCGGCTGGCGAAATAGGCAAATTCTGGTCAGACGCCCGCAACCAGATCGCTTACTGTCAATCGCGAGATTGTGATCTTGCCGGCGAAGCACACGGCCACGTCGGTTCCCGCCTGACGTGGCCGCTGGTGATAGTCGCTGACGTAGTTCCAACGGTTGCCGTTCGCTTGGTACCGCATGGCCAGCGGCTCGCGATCGACCGGGCACTCGACAACCTCGGCATCCTGCCGGACGGCCAGATCGGGCAGGTTGATGTTCCACAGTTCCGCGCTTGAGTCCATGCGCGACAGCACTTGGTTTAGAGCCAACGTGGCTAGGTGGGTGCTTTGCGGCCAATCGGGCCGGGCGCCGCGGCGGCGATATTGCGAGAGGGCGATAGCGCGACGCCCCAAGAGGTGCGCCTCGCGAGCCGCTGCGACCGTCCCCGACATCAGGACGTCGATCCCCAGGTTGCCCCCGTCGTTGATACCGGACAGGACGAGCGACACGTCGGGCACAAGTTCCAAGAGTGCGAGCCGGACGCAGTCCACAGGCGTTCCGCTGACCGAATAGCACCGCGACGCGTGCTCCACCAGTTCGAGCGGACGATCGGTCGTCGCGCTATGGCTGCAGCCCGACATGTGGCTTGCCGGAGCGACGATCGTGACTTCGCCCAGTTCGCGGGCCGCATCGGCCAGGGCCGACAGCCCCGGAGCGGCATAACCGTCGTCGTTGGTGAGCAGAATGTGCATGCGGTGCTGAACTTGTCCGAGTTGTCCTTCACGAGCCAGGGGGACGAAGGATCGCCGACGCCACTTTGCGAATGGCTGCCGCTACGAGCGTCAGCACTTCGGACGATTCGCGGAGCACGGGGTGATGCAGGACCAGCGTTCCCGCCGCGGCGAGCCGAGCCTGGGGCAATTCGCCGATCGTGCGGCAGCGGTTTCCCGTTCGCCGCACAAAGCCGCGAAAGCCCGCGTCCATCGCCACCCCTTCAGCTTGAATCGCGCCGATAAACGCTCGCCGCCTTTGTTCAAACTCCGGCGAGTCGCACGCGTCGACGTTGCCGGTCAGAATCCAAGGGAGCTTGTAGAGTGCGGGAAGGTTCGCAGGAAGATTTGCCCGTGACGCGGCTGAATCCGACTCGTCCGACTCCGGCAACCCCAGCTTTGGCAACTCCAGCTTTGGCAACCCCAGCTTTGGCAACCAGAGCGGCATAAGCCCCGCGATCTCGCCCACAGCCGCGATTAGCTGCCTGGCGGCGGTCAGTCGCCGCTGGTTCTCGGTCGCCAGCCGATCGATCTGCGGCGGCAGGACCACGGCCTGCAACTCGCTGAGCGGAAAGGCGTCGTTGCCCCGCTCGACATACACTTTCATCCGCTGCAGGGTCGCGGCACTTGATGTCAACACCGCTCCGCCGCGCCCCGCAGTGAGCAGCTTGCTGCCGCCAAAGCTGAAGACGGCGCAATCGCCCCAGGCGCCCGCCGGTCTGCCCGCGACGGTCGCTCCCGGCGCCTGGCACGCATCTTCCACAACCGCGAGGCCGCGCCGGGCGGCGATTTCGCATACGCGCGGCATGTCTGCCAGCGAGCCGTGCAAATGCGAGACGAGGATCGCTTTCGTTTCGCTGCTGATTGCGGCGTCGAGTTGGCTGGCATCGAGTCGCCAGGTGCCAGGCTCGAGATCGACGAGAACCGGCCGAGCGCCGATCGCTTCGATCGCCCGAAAGTTTCCGGGAAAGTCGTACGCCGCCAGGATCACCTCGTCGCCGGGGCCAATTCGCAGGCCGCGGAGCGCCAGTTCCACGGCAATTGTTCCGGACGAGCAGAGCAACACGTGCGGCAGGCCGACCAGTTGCCGCAACTTGTCGGCGAGTTGCTCGGTCGCGAGGCCGTGGTACTTGCCCCAGCTTCCGTCGGCATATGCGGCCAGGAGCGCCTCGCGCACCGCATCGTCGGCCGGGGGCCAACGGGGCGGCCCCGCGGGCAATAGTGGCGTCCCCCCGTCGATCGCCAGGCGATCCGCGGCTGGCCGGTTCACCGCTAAAACCCCAGGCCGGGACCGGTCAGCACGCTCGTGCCCACCGTCCCGTCCGTGATGCGAAACATCGTCGGGAACCGCTCGGCCCAAGCCCGGTTGCCCGACGGGCAATACTGCCGGCTGTTCCCTTCGATCGCCGCAATCGTCGGGATTCGGGCGGCAATGCTCGCCGAGTGCAGGAACGAATAGCCGGGACAGCTCAGGTCCTGCACGCAGAGGAACATGCCGTATTTCTGCGCGGCGGCTCCCATCAGCAGCGCCTCGGTGTGCCCTTTGCACGCCTTGAGGGCCACGCCGCTATAGCCTTGCTCGCGGGCGAGTTGCAGGCTTTCGAGATCGACGAGCGATTCGTCGATGACGACCGGTTTAATCGCCGCGGCCCGGTGCATCTTGTTCTCGGGATGTTTTTTCAGATCGCGGTGCGTCGGCTGCTCGATGTAGTGCACGCGGGCCAGGGCGGCCGGAGCTTGCTCTTCGAGCTGGTGAAGAAACTCAAGCAAGTACTCAACATTGGCACATTTCTCGTTGAAGTCGAGCGAATAGTGCCAGGTGTTCATTCCGCGTTGGGCTTGGGCCTCGACGGCGACTCGCTCGACGCTCACCACCCGGGCCACGTCCCAGCGTAGGTCGTCGCCGTTGAGCTTGATCTTGAGGTGCGTCAGCCCGTCGGCCAGGATCCACTCGCCGAGCGTCTCCGGCAGCCCATCGGCCAGCGGTTTGTCGATGTCGGCCTTGGTCAGCGGGTCGAGCGCGCCGACCAGATGATACAGGGGCATCGTCGGCTTCGGCTGCCGCAGCGTGTACTGGTCGAGATACTCGCCGGCAAACTCGGGAGTGAGATAGTGCGCCAGGTCGTGATGGACCCACTCGCGGCCCAGCAGATCATAAGAATTCGCGACGTGTACGCGGCCATATGCGTCGTGCAGCGCGGCCTCAAAGGGACTCGCCGCCACGAGCTGCGCCAAGACCGGCATCGGTTCGAGAAGATCCTGCTGGCGCACGACCGCCTCGGCGAGGCTGGCGTAGCGCCCGGCCCAGGCATGCGTCACATCGATCGGGTGGCCCGTGCATTTCTCTTCGAGGACCAGCGCTTGGCACTTTTCCGCGAATTGCTTCATTGCAGCGAGAGACTGCGGCGGCGTCACCGTGCTGCTCGGCCAAGCCCACACGTTACCGATCGGCATCGAGCCGAAACCCTGGGCCCGACGGCCGCCGCGCGTCTCGATTTCGAGCTCGACATTGGCCAGGACGACATCGGTCACGACGCGTCCACCAAACTTGATCGGCGAGCGATACTCGATCCGCTCGGTCGAGAGCTTCGCGCCGCATACGCGCACATCGGTAGATTTTTCCATGCCTGGAGTATGCCGCAGGGGCCCGGCGGCGACAATCGGCCGGAGGCAGCAAGCACGACCCGCGAACCTTTGGCCAAGCGGCGTTCTCCGAGAGCTCAACAACCGCGCCGTTTCGTCCGCTCACCAGGAGCCAATCCATGCCCGGAGTCCCGCTATGGCAAGTCGATGCGTTTACCAGCCGTCCATTTACCGGCAACCCGGCAGCCGTCTGCTGGCTCGAAAGTCCGGCGGCCGCCGCTTGGATGCAATCGGTCGCGGCCGAGATGAACCTCGCGGAGACCGCGTTTGTCGAGCCGCACGGTGGCGCGCCAGCCGAGGGCTACTCGCTACGCTGGTTCACGCCAGACGTCGAAGTTCCCCTCTGCGGCCATGCGACGCTCGCGTCGGCCCATGCCCTGTGGGAGTCCGCGCGGCACCCGGCGGGCGAGCCGATCGTGTTTTATACGCAAAGCGGTCCACTCACCTGCCGGCAGCGCGAGGGCCGGATCGAGATGGACTTTCCGCTCGCGCGGGCCGAGCCCGCCCCGCCGCCGCTGGGACTTTGCGAATCGCTCGGGCTTCAGCCCGCGGCGGTCTTGCGGACGAAGTTCGATTACCTCGTGGTCGTGGACGAGGCCGAAGTGATACGCCGTCTCGCGCCCGACTTTCGCGAGCTCGCCCGCGTCGAAACGCGGGGCGTGATCGTCACGAGCCGGGCGGACGACTCGCGCTATGATTTTATCTCGCGCTTTTTCGCCCCGGCCGTCGGCATCGACGAAGACCCCGTAACCGGGTCGGCCCATTGTGCGCTGGCACCCTACTGGGCGGGAATCCTGGGGAAGGCGACGCTCACCGGCTGGCAGGCCTCGCCCCGCGGCGGCGAGGTGCACGTCGCATTGGCGGGCGATCGCGTCCTTCTGGCCGGGCAGGCGGTTACGGTTCTGCGCGGGGAACTCTGTGGTGAACTACTCGCTCCGCGTTTCGACGCGGCTGGTGAATGATCCCTGGGCGAGCCGCGTTCGCACGAGGTCGCCCGCCGACAATTCGCTCGCGTCGCGCACGACGGCTCCCGTCCGCTCGTCGAGCGTGACGCTATAGCCTCGGGCGAGGACGCCGAGCGGGCTGAGGGCTTCGAGGCGGGCCGCGGCGGCGACTAGTTCCTGGCGGGTCGACTCGACCTTCCGCTCAATTGCCCGCGTGGCCCGTGCTTCCAGTTCGTCGAGCCGCCGGGCCCGGTCGTAAAGCAGGACGCGCGGATCGCGGAGGACACGGCTCTTGGCGATTTGCTCGAGATACCGCCGGGCGGCGGCGGCCCGGCCGCGAAGCGAGGCGACCATGCGGCGTTCAAACTGCCGCAGCCGGGCGGTCAGCTCTTCGGCCGAGGGAATGACTCGTTCGGCTGCTTCGCTGGGCGTGAGGGCCCGCACATCGGCCGCCAAGTCGGCCAGCGTGACATCGATCTCGTGACCCACGGCCGAAACGACCGGCACCCGCGAAGCGGCGATCGCCCGCACAACCGGCTCTTCGTTGAAGCACCACAGATCCTCGATGCTGCCGCCGCCGCGTCCCACGACGAGCACATCGAGTGTCGGGCGGACCCGATTGGCCAGCTCAATTCCGCGGACGATCTCCGCCGCGGCCCCCTCCCCCTGCACGCGGGCCGGAAAGACGCTGATCGCGACTCCCGGGTACCGCCGGGCGGCGACTTCCAGAAAATCGCGAATCGCGGCGCCCGTGGGACTTGTCACGAAGCCCACCCGCTGCGGAAAGCGCGGCAGCGGCCGCTTGCGGGATGGTTCGAAGAGTCCCTCGGCGGTCAGCCTTTTGAGCAGCTGCTGAAAGGCGATTTGTAGTGCGCCGGCGCCGCGGGGTTCGATCTGCCGAACGTTGAGCTGATACGAGCCGCGGGGCGGGTAGACATCCAGGTCTCCCTGGCAGAGCACTTCCTGCCCTTCTTCGAGGGCGAATCGGATCCGGGCCGCGGCGCTGCGCCAGATGACGCCGCGAATCTGGGCCTGGGCGTCTTTGAGCGTGAAGTAGATGTGTCCCGAATGAGGCCGCGAGATCTCGCTGATCTCGCCGCTGACCCACAGGCCATGAAACTGCGACTCGAGCGTCCCTTTAATGAGGAGTGTCAGCTCGGAAACCGTGAGCGAGTCGCCGCGCGCATCCATGACTTCACCTTTTCGCTCTACGTATCCAAAGACCTGCCTACAGGATGACCCAGCCTGCTTCGGCGGCGTTCGCCGGATCGGGCAATTCTTCCCACAGTCGGCGGCCTCCCTCGACGACCGCCCGGTTGTTGCCCCGGCGGACGCCATCGGGCAGTGACTCGAGCGCTTTGACGTTTCCACCGCCAAGCACTACGTAGTCGGCCATCAAAGCATACTGCAGCGCCGGCACGAGTTCGTGGACCGCCTTCGACCACTTCTTGAGGCCGACTTTTTCAAATCCCTTGTCGCCGAGCACTTCAAAGGCCTTGTCGCCGTTATAGGGAATCCGCCCCAAGTCGAGCGGCAGGATCAGCCGTTCGGCGATGATTGCCGAACCGACGCCGGTCCCCAGCCCGAGGAACAGCATTCGCCCGCCGTCGTAACTGCCCAGCCCCTGTAGCGAAGCGTCGTTCAGAATTCGGACCGGCAGACCTAGCGCCGACGCGAAATTGTAGCCCACCCAGCCGGGCCCTAGATTGTGGGGATCTTCGACCACTTTGTTCGACCGGACACGGGCCGGTATGCCCAGCGCGACCGCCTCAAACGTCCAGTCGGCCGCGTGCTCTTTCGTCCCAGCAACCATTTCCTCCGGCGTCATCGACTTGCCCGAATCGAACTTGCGGTGTTCTTCATGGCCGGTATGCCACAATTTTACCGAACTTCCGCCGACGTCGATTACCAGTACTTCCATACATACTCTCAGGGTTTGCGCTTCGGTTTGGCCGCCGCCTTGGCAGCCGGCCCGCGCGGGGTAGATTTCGCCGAGATGGCGGAGGGTTCGGGCATTTGCTCTTCGGGAGTCGTTTCTATGTGCGGCGTCTCGGTCAGCTGAGTCTCGGGGGGCTGCTTCGGCGGCGGCTGCCCGGCCCGATCGGCCTGCTTGCGCCGCGGCTCGCGCGGGCCAAGGCTCGCCAGATCGTCGGAAAGCATTCTATCAATAAGTTGCACCACGCCTTGCCCATGATGCCCAGGCATGACCAGGTCGCATTTGGCCTTGAGCGAGTCGATCGCGTTGTCGACGGCCACGGCTACAGCGCACGAATCGAGAAAGGCGTGGTCGTTCTCGGCGTCGCCGACGCCGACGACCTGCTCGGGCGAAATCTCCAGTTGCCTTAAGGCTTCGGCCAGGCCCGTCGCCTTGTTAACGCCGGAGGGGAGGATCATCACCGCCCCCTTGTTGAAAATCAATTGATATTCGAGCCCCAGTTCCTGAATCAGCTCGAGTACAGCCGACTCGTGCGGCTGCCACGTGGCCACAATCGCCCGGCCCACGGAGAACGGCTTAATGCCCCGATCGGCCATGCCGGCCACAAAAGCGGCCGGGGGCGCCTCGGCCAACAATTGTTCGCGCTCGCCTTCGGGCCAATAGAGCAGCCCGCCATTTTCGACCACCACCAGATCAAAGATCGGTAGCTCAGCAAATGCCTCCCGCAACTCGGGCAATTCGCGTCCCGTCACCATGATCAGCTTCCGCCCCGACTCTTTCAGCCGATGGAGCGCGGCCAGGGTCTTGGGCGCGACGTGGCCATCGTGGGCCAACGTGCCGTCGTAGTCGGTTGCCAGAGCGAGGTATTGCATGGATCTTGCTGCGTCGTCGGGTGAATCTCCAGGCCAAGCCGTCACCGCTTGGTGGTACCGACCATAAACCCGCACGCTTGATCAAATGGGAGCAAACCCCGTGCCCAGAACGGGCGATCCGCACAACCTGCGCGGCACCATCCGTGCGCTGCGCTACTATTCCGGCCACTCGCCGTTGAAAACCTCGACCGCGGGCCCCGTCTTGTACACGCAGCCGTCGGCTTCGTTCCATTCGAGCTCGAGGTCGCCGCCACGGAGGTGGTTGATAATCCGCCGCTCCGTTCGCCCGGTGAGCACCCCGGCGACACAGACGGCGCTCGCACCCGTGCCGCAGGCGAGCGTCTCGCCGCTGCCGCGTTCCCACGTTCGCTGCCGCACTTCGCGGGGCGAGATAATCTCGATGAACTCGACATTGACCCGCGCGGGGAACATCGGGTGATGCTCGATCTTCGGCCCCAGACCCAGCACCAGCTCATCGGTTGCCTGTTCCACGTACGTGACGCAGTGCGGATTGCCCATCGAGATGCTGGTGACCTGCAGCGTCCGGCCGTCGACCGAGAGTGGTACATCGAGCGGCGGACTGCCGGCCAGCTTCGTGGGGATCTTGGCCGCCTCCAGGATCGGCTTACCCATGTTCACGCGGACCCGCTCGGCCCGGCCAGCTTTGATCTCGAGCTCGACCGAGAGGATGCCGTTCCCCGTTTCGATCCGCAGCTTGTCCGACCGTTTGATGCCGTGGTCGTAGACATACTTGGCGACACACCGTAGGCCGTTGCCGCACATTTCCGATTCGCTGCCATCGGCGTTGAACATCCGCATCCGGGCGTCGGCTCCCAGCTCGCTCGGGCTGATCAGAATCAGCCCGTCACCGCCGACGCCAAAGTGACGATCGGCGATTTTCACGGCCAGAGCCGCCGGATCAGCCGGCATCTTTTCGGCAAAGCAATCGACATAGACATAGTCGTTGCCGATGCCGTGCATCTTCGTAAACCGCATGCGGGCACTCACCTTGCTGGGCACGAAATCCTACACGCCCCGCGACGAGAATTAATCAAGCATCTCCGCCCCAGGGTCTCCCCGGGACAAACCACCCGTCAGGCTCCTGCCTGAAGAACGGAGTCGCGCGGGGGAGGGAAATGTTCGCGAACGTCTAAAAGCCGTTCAGGGCGTCGGCCTCGGTGTTCTTGATATCGAACAACTGATTCAACCGGGTGATGGCGAATACTTCGTAGATTTCGGGACGCAGGTTGCAGAGCCGCATCTTGCCGCTGGCCGCCTTCACCTTCTTGTCGAGAATGATCAGCTTGTTGAGGGCGGCCGACGAGAGGAACTCAACGCTGGCAAAATTGAGCAGCAGATTCTTCCGCTGCTCCTTCTCGACCAGGGCGAACAGTTCGTCCCCCAGTTCCTGGATGTTCGCCGCGTCGATGATCTTGCGGTCGAGAAAGCGGACCATCGCAACTTCGCCGGCGCTGCCGCTGAAACCAGTGACTTCAATTCGTCGGTTGACAGCCATTCGATCCGCTCCGAGGCCCGACCGCGGCGGGCAGAAATGTGCGGTCCGTATCAGAAAATCAAGAGTTACACAGCCTACCGCGGACCGGGGTCATTTGCAACTCTTGCCACGTGCGCTTCGCGCGGGCAAATTGCGGACTTGCACACCCCACGTTAGGAGGCTCCACTAGGCAAATTCCTGCAACAAGGCCCGGCGCACACTTATGAGCAATCCCTACCAATCGCCGTCGCCCAACGCCTATCAACCCCTAGGTGCGCCCGGCTACGTGCCGCCCGACCCCGGTTACGGCTGGGTCAATCAGATTCGAATCTTTGCCGTCCTTAACGCTGTGCAAGGTGTGCTCGAAGTGCTGATGGCCCTGCTCTACATCAGCATGGCGTTCTTCGTCCCCGCGATGATGCAACTTGAGCGCGCCAACAATCCCAATGTCCGACAGCCCCCGGAGGAGTTGTTTTGGTTCATGCTCGCGGTCTATGGCGGCATGGGCTTGGCCGTTTTGGTGGCGGCGATTCTGCGGCTGTGCGCCGCCTGGAGCAACTACAAGTATAGGGGCCGGACGCTGGCAATCGTCTCGGTCGTCGGGGGGATGCTCTCGATGCTCGGCTGCTACTGCGCACCGACGGCTGTGGCACTGTTGGTCTGGGGACTGATTCTGATGTTGAATCCGGCCGTGAAAGCAGCGTTTGAAATGGGAGAGCAAGGATACGCGCCGGACCAGATTCTGGCTGCATTTATGCCGTATCGCCAACCGATGCCCGGCACTCCACCGAACAATCCGTTTCAGGGAATTCCGCCGAAGCCACCCCCCGGAGACGGTTTCGGCAGGTGAGCGGGATTGCTGCTCGCCGCGCTATTTCTCGCTTCGCGTCGCTATTCAGGTCGCTGACGAGCCATTCTACTACTGGCCCGAGACGATCGGCTCGATGCGCGAGGCGGCTTCCACCCTGGTCGGATCCAGCATCGGCGGCCCCGTCATGGGCTGCGGTCGAATGTACAGATTGACCGCTCCCAAACCGTGGCGGCGACCATCTTCGGCCAATAGCCGCACGTGGCACGGCCCGCGGCAGTCGGCGGGAACCGTGATCTCCGTGGCGAACTCGCCGCCGGGAAGCTCGACTCCCCAGCGACCCCAGCAGCGGTCGTTGGCAGCGACATAGACCTCGTGCAGCGCCGCGAGTCCCTTGTCGGTCGGATCAAAACGTTCGCGAGCGGGCGGTGCAGTCTTGAATTGATCGCGGCGGCAGACAAGTTCCAAGATGCCGCGGCCGACCAGCGGCGACTTACCGGCAATCCGCAGCCGGTCTCCCGGATGGGCTTCGCGCGGCGAGGAAAGCTCGATCGGCTCGGGATGGGACAGCCGGAGCATCGGATCGCCGAGCAGGTTGAAAAGGTGCAAGTGTTCGCGCCGCTCGGCTTCGAGTGATTCGCGGGCCGGGCTGATGATCGACGCGACCCCGTCGAGGATCAGTCGATTGGCGTTCTTAAGCGGGTTGGTCTCGTCGAGCGGCGACATCGTTCGCCGCTTGGCCGCCTGAATCGCCTCGCCCAGCGTGGCGGGCCGCCCTTGAAAATACTCTTCCATCAGGTTGCTTCCCATCACCGCCATGGCGTAGGGCATCGTGACCCGCGAACCGCCGTACACCGCGACCGGCCCCCCTTCGGTGCGGAGTAGCGCCTCGCCCAGGCTGTCGTGCGGCTGATCGTAGGCGGCTGTGTAGCAGGCGAGCATAATTGCAATCGGCGAACCGGCTTGCGCCTGGAGCTTTTGGCAATCGCGGATGTCGAAAATGTGAAAGCGCTCGCCAGGAATGCTCACCCGGTCGAGCGACGTCGAGTGCCCGTGCCCCAAATAGACCCAGAACAGGCAACCTTCGTTGTGCCGCTCGACCGTCGTGGCATGAAACAGCCGCGGATCGGGACAGTACGGACTGCGCCAACTGCCGTAGGTCATTCGCGTTTCGTACCCGGCTGGGATGCCGCTGGTAAGAAGCTTGCTGGTGGCGGTCTCCAAGACGCTATCGATGAGCGGGCTGAAGCCGCCCACGCCGGCAATGAAATTAACCCGCTGCCGCCACTGACCGAAGTCGACTCCCTCTTCGTACTTCAGAATCTTGGCCACGACCCGCGACAGGTCGGCTGGCGTGTCGACCGGTATTCGCCCGATCGCCACGTCGGGCACCTGATCGTCGTCAAGATCCGCGTACCAGTTGTCGCTGGCGATCTCCGGCTCGCTCCCCCATTTGACGTTCACTTCAGCAGGGTGGAGATGAGCCGGGATATTGCGGGCCGCCAGCCGCGGATCGGCGGCAGGTTTTGGCTTGGAATCTCCGACGAGGAGGACGAACTTCAGATTACCCTCGGCGGCCACCTGACGTATCGCGCGGCGAGTAGCCTCGGCCGATTGTCCAGCGGGAATGTAGGCCAGGCGATGGCCTTGCTGCTGCCGCCGCTGGACGAGTGGCTCCAGCGCCGGAAGAAAATCGCGGGCGGCGATGATTACGGCGTCGGGCGCGGTCGCAACCGGCGCCGGGGCATTAGACGCCACCGTGCCACGCACTAGAGTGTCGGCCCCAATCGGCATTTCGGCCGCGAGGAGCAATAAGGCCAGGCAAGCAGTCGACATGCGGGGCTCCTGCCGGGAGTCGGCTCATCTATTGTACGGCTGAATGGGTGCAGGAGTGTACTTTCAGGGGGCAAAATCAAGCAAGGCGAACCTGGGAGAGGAATCCAGTGAGGTTCGGGGCTCTCGTTTGACAGCCGGGGGAGCGGAAAATTGTTTGGTTTTTTGCAATTTGTTCGTAGCGTTTTTTATGGCGTAATTGGGTCCGACGAAGAAGAGCCGACTCGGCGACGTTGCCCACTCTTTTGGAGAGGTATTGTAGATGGCATCCGACAAATCATTTTTTTGATTCGAGCATCTGTTCACTACCAGCCAGGAGCCCGTAGATGCGTGGATCGGCCAGCGTGCTGGCAACTAGGGCGGCGCCCGTGAAGTCGTGTCGGTGGCTGTGCCCACTGGGGACGGCGACGGCAATGGCTCCGGCGGCGACCGCGGCGCGACAGCCGTTCTGGCTGTCTTCAAAGACCAGCATTTCCTGCGGCGCGACGCCCAGACGGCTGGCCGCCTTGAGGTAGATCTCCGGGTGCGGCTTTCCCTCGGTGATGTCTTCGCTCGTCAGAATCGGCGAAAACCGCGGTTCAAAGTCGAAGCGGCCGAGGACAGTCGTGACGAACGACCGCCTGCTGCTGGTGGCGATTCCTTTCGGCAGACGGCGCTGTTCCAGCGTTGCCAGCAATTCGAGGAGACCGGGCATCGGGGCGAGACGCGTTTGCAAGATCTCGGGAAAGATCGCATCCGTCTCGGCGAGCAAATCGTCGACCGTGGCGTCGAGGCCGTGGTAATCGATCATAATTTGCATGGCGACACGGCTGGGCCGGCCCATCATCCTGTCGAGTAGTTCGTCGGTAAACAGGCACTCGCGGCGGCGGAGGATCTCGGTGCCGACCTCGACATACAGTTCCTCGGTATTAAACATCAGGCCATCGAGATCAAAGACGACCGCGCGGGGTGTGGGCATAGGGTAGGAGGGGCGAGGGGACAGAGAACAGGGAACGGTGGGGAGAGGACGTCCGTGGAGCTACTAATTGTGTCTTGCGGCCGCGTTCTGCGCAAGGCGGGCAAATCGGGAGGTGTGCGCTATGGACTTTAGCTGCACATTCCTCTGGATCGATCCGTACGAATGTCGATTTAATACGGCAATTCTCCAAGCCTCGGACTGAAGTAGCTCGCTAGCATGCCCTCCGCTGACTCCCATTCCGACCATGGCTCGCCGCGGGAGCACTACATCCCGCTGCGGCCGGCGGAACTGGTGCAGCGATTGGCCGATGATCCGGCGGTGACGATCTTCGAGCGCGAAGAGTTCAAGCAACTCTGCCAGTTGCTCGAGGCGACCATTCACCACGAGTACCACAGCCGGCTGGAGGAACTCAAAGCGGCTTACGGTCCGTTCGATCCCGATTGCGATGCCACACGGCAATACGAGCGGTCGCCCGAGGAGCGCAAGGCTCTGTGCCAGCGGCTGTTTGCCCGGTTCGATGACCTGCTCGGGCGGGCGAATTACCGCCGCTTGTCGCGGGCGGAACTGGAAGAAGCTGTGCAGACGCCCAATGCCGACGGCCTCGCGCTGCATATCGACCTTTCGATCTTCGAACGGCTGGAGATCTATGTGCGGGGAGAGAACCGCTTGCCGCGAACCGCTCGATCGTGGCGAACACTATGGCGCGGGCGCGAGCGGCAGGTGCCGGCCTATCGCCGGCTGGCAATCATTTTCCGTCTGAAACACCAAACGCCGCTGACCGATCCGCTCGATACACGGGCCGTCGTGCTGAAACTGTTCAAGGACGTCCCTAAGATGGACGTCGAAACGCTCTTGCCGGGGACGGACGTTCGGATCGGCTGGTTCGAGCAGGCGCAGATCATTCTGCCGACGCTCTCCGGCGTGGGGCTAACGCTGATGAAGCTGTTGCAGGGAGCGGCGGCGGTGGCGTTCGTCAGTCTCGCGGGACTGTTAGCGTTTCTGGTGCTGATCAGCGGAGCGATCGGCTACGGGATGCGGTCGTTTTACAGTTATCTGCGAACGCGGGAAAAGTATCAGCTCAGCCTCACGCGGAGCCTGTATTTTCAGAATCTCGACAACAACGCGGGCGTTTTGTTTCATCTGCTAAATGAGGCCGAGGAACAGGAGTTTCGCGAGGTGGTGCTGGCGTGGTGGCTCCTGTGGCGAGGTGGATTGCAGCAGGCTCGCGACCATGAGATCGATGCGGCGGCTGAAGCGTGGCTCCACGCGCGGTGCGCGGTGGCGGTCGATTTCGAGGTAGGGGATGCGCTGGCCAAACTCCACCGGCTAGGTCTCGCTCAGGTATCAGCCACCGGCCGGTGGCGAGCGGTTTCGATTGGCGAGGCGCTCGCGTCGCTTGATCGGGCTTGGGACGAACAGTTCGCCTATCACCGGCCGGAGGAGGCCTCACCAACTGAGCCCGTCATGCGGCCGAGGATTTGGCGGCGCGCGGCATGAAGGGAGTGGCTATCGGCCATCAGTACCTCGCCTCTCCGGTGCGCTATCCCGGCAGCGTCAGTCGCCACGCTTCCATTTCGGGCAGCGTCGCGCGCTTCGTCATGTCGTACGACAGAGGCGTGAGCGTAATAAAGCCTTGCGAAAGCGAGGTCAGGTCGGTGGCGTGTCCTTCGGGACGGGGCGGCGGATCGTTCGTGGCCCAGTAGTAGGTACGTCCCTTGGGATCGGTCCGCTTGATAAAGTGCTCGCCATAGCGCGACACTCCCATCGGGACGACGCGAATCCCCCGCGGCTCGTCAATCGCCACGGTCGGAATGTTCAGGTTGTAAAGCTGCGGCTCGGCCCCTTTGAGCTTCAGGATCTGCTCGATGACATGACGCGAGATCTGGGCCGCTTTGCCAAACTGCGCGTGCTCGTGGTACTCGAGCGAGCAGGCGATGCTGGTGATGCCGAAGAACGCTCCTTCGATCGCGGCGGCGACGGTGCCGGAGTAGAGCACATTGATGCCGGCGTT
>JALORD010000218.1 GCA_025459145.1 Pirellulaceae bacterium
GCTTCTCGACGGCCAGGGCGTCGGCGGAGCGGGGGGCGGACTGGCCGGAGGCCGACGGCACGCCGACGAACAGGACGGCGGCGGTCAGCAGCCAGGCAGGGTGCACGTTCATGATCGTTTCTCCGAATTCGTGTATCGCCGATTGACGATTTTATAGGCAATCGAAAAGGGGCTACCAACCCTCGCGGCGAGCGAGGAACCGCAGGACTTTTATCCGCAAGGGATGTGCCAAATCCCCGGCGAGTGCCGCCAGTCGATCTTCCCCACCGCGCGGCAAATTCCCCGACTGGACAGAGCCGTCATGCATTCCAAAGCGTTACGAAGCCGAGTCATGGCGGCACGTGCCGTCTGGGGTCTGTTTCTTATATCGTCATTCTACGATAAACGATGAAGAAAACCAGTGGATGCACTGCTCAGGTGTGCGACGCGATCGCCGGAAGCGACCAAAAGCGCCCGAAAATGCACAGGCGAAATCCGCTTTCTGGCGTCCACACCTGCCCCGCCTTCCAGGTGGCACTCGCCTCGCGGTTCGGTTAGAAACAGGGCAAGCTGTGCGTCCTTTTCTCTCCGGAGTCTCGCTCATGGCCGCCACGCTGACGATTCGCGACGAAACCCCGGGGGCTCAGTCGTTTCGCGAGTGGTCGCTCGAAGTGCTGACCGAACGGCTCTCAGTCCGCGAGCTGATCGAGAGCCGCGTCTATCAGGAAGTGCAGGACTACAACCGCCGCCAGCCGGCGGAGTTTCACGGTCTCGTGCAGCCGTCGGACGCCGAGCGGACGCTCAACGGCTGTCGCCTCAAGAAGCCGCGGCAGCTCGACTGGCACGAGCAGCGGGACCGGGCGATCGCGGCGTTCGAGTCGAACCAGATTCTGGTCCTGATCAACGACCGTCAGGCGGAGTCGCTCGATCAGGAGTTCGACGTGACGCCCGGAACCGAAGTGACGTTCCTGCGGCTGACACTGCTGGTGGGGGGCTAGCGGGCCCGAGCCGGAGAAGCAGTCATGTTGCCAGTGGCGGAATCGGTCAAGCTGCGCCTCAAGGAGTACCTGAGCGAGCTGCTCAAAACGGGCAACGTGCGCTGGTTCGGGATGATCAAGCCCGGCAGCGTTCCTGCCGGCAAAGCGATTCTGGGTTTGCCGCCTGCTGAGCAGGTCGAGTTTGTGATCGCGACTCTCGAGTTGCGAACGGTCCTCAGCCAGGAGCACGGCTGGGATACGATGCCTCCGCTCGAAGCGCTTCGCAATGCGCTGCTGAAAAAGTCGCTCCCGCTCGCGGACGAACACATCGAGGCGCTGGCCCGCGGCCTGGTCGAAGAAACGCGGCATTATATGGGTCCCGACAAGTCGATCCTGGGAGCGATCGAAAAGTATCGCGACCAGCATGCGCTGTCGGAACCAACGCTCGCCCAATTGCAGAAAGCCCGCCGCAAGTATCCCCAAACGCTTTCCACAACCGACGCGCGGCGGGCGCTCCAGCGCTTAGATGCGCTCGTGTCTGGCAAGGCGAACCTGCAATTGGTTCCGGGGGAGGCCTGGTCGGATGCGGCGATTGCTGAACTGGGCAAGATCGGTCCGGCCGAGCGGGAGGTGTGGATTCGGCTATTGGACCATTGCCAGCAGGCGACCAGCGGTTCCCCCACGGCGAAATGGTTGAAGGAGTCGGAATCGCTCGTCAGTTCGCTGGGCGAGGGCAAGCTGCGTGAGCGACTTCTGGCGTGGCTCCCCCTGGTCGATCGGCCGCGTCCGGGCGAACGGCTGCCGGTTCCCCAATATGGTCCCGATCCGAATTTGCTGCCGACCGATGCCAACGTCGACATCCTCAAGGGGCTCGTCTGGTGCGCGGCGCGGTTTGACGATCGCGACATGGCCCGGGCGCTCGGTGCGGCGGCGGTGAGTGCTTACAAGAAAGTGCCAGGCGTCGGCCCGCGAGCCGTCAAACTCGGTAACGCCTGCGTCTATGCCCTCGGCGCGATGCCAGGACAAGAAGGGCTCGGGCAGCTTGCGCTGTTAAAAGTGAAGGTCAAGTTCGGCACGGCGCAGAAGGGGATCGAAAAGGCGCTCACCGCGGTGGCCGAGCGGCTGGGGCTGCCGCGCGACGAGATCGAGGAACTGGCCGTGCCGACGTATGGCCTGGAGGAAGTCGGCCTGCGGCGCGAATCGCTGGGCGAATTCACGGCGGAACTCGCCGCGTCAGCCGATGGCTCGACCGAGCTCCGTTGGCGGAAGGCCGACGGCAAGCCGCAAAAGAGCGTCCCCGCGGCGGTGAAGAGCGAGTTTGCCGAGGACCTGAAGGAGCTGAAAGCCGCGGCCAAAGACATCGCCAAGATGCTGCCGGCGCAGAAGGACCGGATCGACAACCTGTATCTGGCGAGCAAGCGCTGGCCGCTGGCTACATGGCGCGAGCGGTATCTCGATCATCCGCTGCTGGGCGTGCTCGCCCGCGGCCTCTTGTGGGAGTTTTCGAGCGGCGGCCAGTCGCAGACGGGGGCCTTTCTGGCCAGCGGCACCTCGGGGCAACTGGTCGGCCTCGACGATCAGCCGCTCGCGCTGAGCGAAGATGCCACCGTCCAGCTCTGGCATCCGATTGGCCGGCCGACCGCCGAAGTGCTCGCTTGGCGAGAGTGGCTCGAGCGGCACGAGATCCGTCAGCCCTTCAAACAGGCCCACCGCGAGGTGTATGTCCTGACCGATGCCGAGCTGAACACCCGCGTCTACTCGAATCGGTTTGCCGCCCATATCGTCAAACAGCACCAGTACAACGCCCTGTGCGGCATCCGTGGCTGGAAGAATCAGCTCCGCCTGATGGTGGATGCCGATTATCCGCCCACGATGCGCATGTTGCCGGCGTGGGGCTTGCGGGCCGAGTTCTGGGTCGAGGGGGCGGGGGAACAGTACGGCACCGACACGAACGAAACGGGGACGTACCTGTATCTGGCGACCGATCAGGTGCGGTTCTATCCGCTCGATGCGCCGGAGTTGCATGCCCACGCGTGGGGCCGCGGATACGGCCGCTATCAGGGCCCGCTGCCAGATCCCATTCCCCTCGAACAGATTCCGCCGCTGGTCTTTTCAGAGATCATGCGCGATGTCGACCTGTTTGTCGGCGTGGCGAGCGTTGGGAACGATCCGAACTGGCTCGACGGTGGCCGCGAGGGGCTCCACGCCGATTACTGGCAGAGCTACTCGTTCGGCGATCTGTCGGCGACCGCGCAGACGCGGAAGGCGGTCCTCGAACGGATTGTCCCGCGGCTGGCGATCGGCAGCCGGTGTTCGTTCGAGGACAAATTCCTCGTCGTCGAGGGGAAGCTGCGAACGTACAAGATTCACCTGGGGAGCGGCAACATCCTGATGAAGCCGAACGACGAGTACCTGTGCATCGTCCCCAGCCGGGGCGAAGCGGCCGCCGGCGACAAGGTCTTCCTGCCGTTCGAAGGAGACCGCACGCTCTCGATCATCCTCAGCAAGGCCCTGCTCCTGGCCGCCGACGACAAGATCGCCGACCCGACGATCACGCGGCAGATCGGCCGGAGATAGAGTTGCGGCCATCGAGCCGCCTATTCCCCCACCTTCTCGAACCGCAGGAAGTACGACTCCTTGAGCAGGTCCTTGCGGTCTTCGACCTGCTTGAAGCCGGCGGCAATGATTTCCTGGGCGAAGACTTCCTGGCCGGCGCGGACGTGGCCCAGCGTCCATTCGCTGCTCTTGCCCGGGATGCGATGGAAGTCGACCAGGACGACTTGTCCCTTGGGCTTCAGCGCCCGGTGGATCGAGCGCATCGTCTTTTCGGGAAACTCGAAGTGGTGATACGTGTCGCAAATGAACGCCAGGTCGATCGAGCCGGCGGGAAGCTCGGCCGAATCGGGTTTGCAGACGACCCCTTCGATGTTGCCCATCTTCTGCTCGGCGGCCAGCTTCTCGACGTGCCCCACGAACTCGTCGGAGATATCGACGGCGTAGACCTTTCCCTTGTCGCCCACCAGCGGCGAAAACATCCGGGTGAAAAGGCCGGTCCCAGCGCCGACGTCGGCCACGGTCATCCCTTCTTTGAGCCCGATTGCGGCGACCACTTCCTTGCGATGATCAAAGACATCGCGCCCCTCGATCTCGAACCGCTCGACGAACTCCTCGACCTTCGGCGTCTCGAACGCCTTGTTGATCCCCGGGTTGACGCTTTTGTCTTGAGCGAGCAAGGCGGGTGAAGGAACGGCCAACGTGAAGAGTACGACGGCGATGGCGGCTGGTGCGACGCAATTCATGGGATTCACCGCAGGCGAGGGGAAATGACGCTGGCCCATATACTAGCGAAATGTCGCCGCGTAATTTTCGGGTTGGAAACGAATGTGAATGAATAAATCGCAGGCATCAAATCCCTGCAGATCATTGGTGCTTGGTCATTGTACTTTCATTCCCGGCAGCTACTTCATCTGCGAAGCAACAATTAACCCCACGAGACCCAGGCCCACCGCGACCACCGCGATGATTGCCCAGGTGAGCCACAGTCCGCCGACCTTTTCGAGGCGGATCTTCTCCTCCAGTTCCTTCTTCTTGATAAACTCCCGGCTGTTCTTGCGGCGGAGTCTGAACTGGGTGTTGCAGGTCGGGCAGAGGACTTCCTGGTCGAGCATATCGACCGGCGTCTCGAGCTCGTGCCCGTTCGGGCAGGGTATGTGGAGCAGTTCGGGCTCTTCAGGAACCGGGGCCGGCTCGGGTTCGGCCGCCGCGGGCGCTTGCGGCTGGCCAGGAACAAAGATCGGCTCCGGCTCACTCGGCGGAGGAGTATAGGGAGGGGCGAACTGCGGAGCCGGTGCTGCCGGACCGGCGAGACCCGCAAACGGCGCAGCGCCCGCTGCCGGACCGCCAAACGGTCCCGCAGCCGGGGCGATCGGCTGGGGAATGAGGAACAGCATCCCGCAGATCGGGCAGTGGCAGGCCTGTCCCGCCTGCGATTCGTCGCCCGACAGCAAGTGCCCCTGCGGGCATTGAAACTGAAACGTCATGGATGTCCGTGGTGCAGGTCGCTGCGGACGAGTCGCCTTGCGGCTGGCGCGTCTCCACAGGCAGCGGGCAAGCGCTAGTCGTCTTCCTTCTTCAGAATAGTCGCCCGGCCGGTAACTTCGCACCCTGGGATCGCGGCGCAATTGCCGCGTGGGACTCAAATGCCGGAGTTTCGGGGACAAAGGGTCGCGATCGGGCGGCTGGCGCGTTTATAATGGCCTCGACAATTTCCCAGTTCCGGTGGGCGAGTATTCCGCTGTTCGCGCGGGTGCCCGTTTCCGCCCCGCCCAGCCCACGCACGGGGGAATGCCCAGGTGCTGAGCCGATTCAGTTTGTGCCGATTCAGTGTGCGCCGCTTGAGTTTGCCCGCGATCCTGCTCGTCTGCTGCCTGCCGCTTGCGGCGCGGGGCGAGCTGCGTGTGGTGACCGATTTCGAAGGGGGCTCGGCCAAGGTCCTCGCGCTCGATCCAATCAGCCGCACGATCCGCATCGCCCCCGCAGGCCAGGCCGAGCGGGGCTGGCCCTGTTGGTGGTATCTGCGCGTCGAGGGACTCCGGCGAGACGAAACACTCACGCTCGAAGTTCAGCCGAGCGAGGCCCTTTTGGTCGGTCCCGGAAAAAACCGAGGCAAGCCGCTCGTGCCGGCGTGGGCCCTGCCGACGCGGGCCAGCTTCTCGACCGACGGCAAATCCTGGCGGCAGACCGAACCGGGCCGGGCGCTGGAGGCGGGCATGGTTTACTCCTTCACAGCCGACGCCGAGACGCTGTGGATCGCCTGGGGGCCGCCGTTCACACCGGCGGATTCCGCCAATCTTGTTCGCTCGCTGGCGAAAGCGTGCCGCGGGGCCGAGGAGTTCGAGCTCTGCAAGAGCAACGAGGGGCGGCCGTGCCCCGCGCTCCGGCTGAAGGACGGGGACCGCCGCGACGAAGAGCGGCCCGCCATCTGGCTGCAGGCCCGGCAGCATGCCTGGGAATCGGGGAGCAGTTGGGTCGCCCGCGGCCTGGGCGAATGGCTCGCGGGAGATGATCCGGCGGCTCGCCGGCTGCGCGAGACGTGCGAGATCACACTCGTGCCGATCATGGACATCGACAGCACAGCGACCGGCAACGGCGGCAAAGAAGCCCTGCCGCAGGATCACAATCGCGATTGGACCGATAAACCGCACCATGCCGAGGTGGCCGCGGCGCAGAAGGAGCTGCTGCGCTACTCGGCCGAGAAGCGGCTGGCCCTGTTTATCGATCTGCACAATCCGGGACCGACCGACAGGCAGCCGTTCTTCTACCGCTGCCCAGACGAGACGCTGGCCGAAATTGGCGTGCGGAATGTCGATCGGTTCCTGACGATCTGCCGCGGCGAACTGGCCGGGCCGCTGGCGCTCGCGCCCGAACCGCGGACGAGCGGCGCGGGGTACGACCCGCTGTGGAAGCAAATGAGCAAAAACTGGGTCGCAGCGAACGCCCCGCCGCACGCCGTGTCGCTCACACTCGAAACAGCCTGGAACACTCCCGACAGCAGCACCGACGGCTATCGCACGGTCGGAGCGCAGCTCGGCATGGCGATTGAGAAGTACCTGCGGGCCGATCCGACGCGGTAGCGAGGAGGTCGGTTAACCCCGGCCCCCAGTCCGGAAGGCGATGCAGGAGGGGCCGCAGATTTACGCGGAAGGACGCAGATTTGGGAGGAGAGGCCCCCGCCAGTCCACCCATCTGCGTTCATCGGCGGCAGCAATTCGTCCGAACCACAATCCACCCCACTCTTCATTACTGCGGGAGACACTGCGCGCGACGAATTCAGGTGGCCGCGCGTCGCTTCTTACTCCGCGGCTGTTGGGGCCATTCCTAGGAGCGCCAGCACATCGCCTAGCCGGCGGTAGTCGGGAATGACGGCGTGTACCCCTGAGCGCAAAAGGTGTTCGCGTTTAAGCGGGTGAATGTGGCCGCTCCGGTCGACTTCGTCGCTGGCGACGCCGATGGTCAGGGCGCCGACCGCTCGGCCGGCGAGGATCTCGGCGGGGCCGTCGCCGATGCAGACGATTTCGTGCCCGGCCAGGCCGTGCTCGGCGATGAGCATTTCGAGGACTCGCTGCTTGCTGAACGACGGGTCGTTGTTCACCGGCCCATAGATCCGCGGGGCGAAGTGCGAGGCGAGGCCCAGGATGCCCGCTTCGTGCCGGACGTGATCGAGTTCGGTGCCGGAGGAAATGACCAGCAGGAGATTCCGCTCGGCCAGGTGCTCGACGAGAGGCCGCGAACCGGGGACGAGCAGTTCGTCGGCGGGTGTTTGGGCCGTTTGCACGGCGCGAATTCGCTCCTGCGACTGGGCGATCAGCCGCTCGAGGTACTCGTCGAGATGGACCTGCGGATCGGGCCGGGGCTGGCCGCGGCGGGCCACTTCGTCGGCCAGGGCCTCCATCTGCAACATCGTCGGCCGCCCCGTCAGCCGGGTGACAAATTCCGACACGATCTCGACGAGCACATCCCGCGGCTCTTGGGTCCCGGTGGCGAGGAGCACCTCGACCATCCGCGGAATCATCAGCCCCTGCCAATTGCCGCGAATCAGCGACAGCGTGCCATCGAAATCAAACACCGCGCAGCGAAATGGCCCGCGGGGATAGTTCGGATCGACAATTTCCGGGTCGGGAAGCTCAGCGAGGTCGGGCATGTGGGGTGGGGGGAGTGGCGGGTGGGTAGCTTCGGTCGGAGCCCGGATTGCGTTAGCGCATTGTAGCGTCACCGGGGTCCCACGCACGTATCGGGACAGCGCTCCGTGGTCGCGTGGTTTGATCGCGGGCCTTCAGGCGATTGAAACGCCGATCTGGCAAAGTGCCCCTTCGACTTGGCTGCGGGGCGGCTGGCGGCGAGCGACTGCGATTTGACGAGTCGCTTTGGATGCTCTTATCGGCGACCCATGCACCCGATAGTGCGGCACAGACCACCCGTCTCGCGGGCAGCAAGGACTATGCGCGAACAATGCCCGCTTAATTTTCCTGTTTCGACTCATTTTTGAAAATGCGAGCACCTCGACCGCCGCGGTAATCGACTTTAACGGGCTAGTAAGTGCCAACAATACGCTACGTGGAAATAGTTACACGGAAGATGGATTCACGATTAGCAGCTCGCAAGGACTCTACTCCACCGGCAACTCTACGCCTCAGTATTATGGCTCGACAGCAATGTACGGCGGCTCTCCAAGTCAGACGATGGCCTTGCAGAAGTCGGGTGGAGGTGCGTTTACGTTCTCGCAAGTCACGCTTGCGGAGCTCAATCCATCTCAGCCCGGAGCTTCGATCCAGTTTACTGGTCACAAATACTTTGGCGGTCCGGCAGTGACGCAGACCTTCGCCCTGACCGGAGGCGCTGTTAATCCGCATACGTTCAATCTCGTAGGTTTTAACGACGTGGTTGCCGTCACATGGAGTCAACTCTCGCCCTATCACCAGTTTGACAACCTGGTTGTGCTCGGCACCGTGCCAGCTTCTCCATCAACGCTTTACGCGACCTCGGAGTTCACTGTTTTTAATGCCTCCAACGGCTCTCCAACTGGCACGAGTTTCGGGTCGACTGCGATTGCGAGGGTTGGCAATTCGAATGCAGGACCGGATTCTCGGGGCATGGCCGAGTTCAGCCTTAGCCAGCCGGAGTTAACGACCGCAACACAAGCGTTGCTGCAGTTCGATCTGACGAACATCCTGAACGGGATTCAATTCCCGGTTCGGCTGGAAGCCTATTGGGCAAACGGAAGTGCAGATGTCTCCGATTTCCAGACCAGCGCTGCTACTACAATTGCGACGTTCCAGCCATCGTCGCCCGTCTTAGGACAAACGTTCTCATTCGATGTGACAGGTCTGTACAACTATGCGATAAACACGAACCAGGGTCTAGGGTTCAG
>JALORD010000219.1 GCA_025459145.1 Pirellulaceae bacterium
GGTCAATGATTCGGTTCAGATTCGTGCCCGGATAATCGCCGTTCTTCTCGGCTTCTCGTTGGCACTGAATGCACATCGTGGCATAGGGGAGCGCTTGCAACCGGGCCAGCGGAATCGCCTGGCCGCACCCCTCGCATTGGCCATAGTCTCCCTGCCGCATCCGTTCCAGGGCCACGTCGATGTGCGCGAGTTCCCGGCTTTCCACTTCGGCCAGTTGCGAGCTGATTTCGTCCTGAGCCGTGTCGAGCGCGGCATCGATCACATCGCCCGAATTCTGTTGGCGGAGTTCCTTCAGCAGGCTCAAGTCTCCGGCGAGCGCTTTCCGCAGCGCGTCACGACGGCGGACCAGAATCTGACGCAGGTTCATCATCGCATCTTTACGTGCCATCGTGCTCAACCCTTTTTACCCGGCCTTAACATCAGATTTCGCTGATTTGTTTCCAGCCGATCGCTGTTGCGTTGCCTCGTGTTGCCTTGTTCCGAATGCCTTGACGCCGAGTTGCCCAGCCCGTAGCGCCCATGTCGACAATGTACAAGTTGGCGACTGTGCGTTAGCGACAAAACATCCGAAATATAGTACGCATCCTGGCCATAGGTCGGCCAATGAATCCAGTTTCGCGGCGACCGTCCGGAACGGATCGATTCGACGCAAACTCTATTCCACCAATCACTTACTTCACCGATCAAACACTACCACGGTGTCCGAACTCGAGCGCAAGAGTTTTCTCGCCAAGCTCGGACACTTTTTCACCGTCCGACCGATTACCAGTGGAGCGGGGTATCTCTGCCATTCCCGCCGCCATCCCATAATCGGCAAAATCGATACGCTCATGCAGCGGTTTTTGCCGGATGGGTAATTTTTGCCGGTGAGCAGTACGCCGCGTCAAGTCGGTGCTACCGGGTTCAATTGGCGTTTTCATGGACAGCAATGAGGACAATCGCGATTGAAACTTACTCCTTGTGGGCCATAAAGCGCCACAGCCACGGACGAACTGTTCGTGATTGACTGTTGCCGCTCCTCATGACAAACGGCCTCCGTCTCAATTCGACGATCGATCAACCATTCAGTTTCGAAACACTCTGGGCTTAATTTCCAACCACACGCTGGTCTTCACTACGGTCATTTACCCTCCGGCCGAAACACATCGCTCGGCCCGTGTGACGCTTTTGACCCCTGCATCGTCGCAAGCTACATCCCCAGGGGGTTCGTGCGCGAACGCCCCGCGTGAACCTTTTCTTTGAGAGTTGCAGGACGAGCAATGTCTAGCGTTGCGATGCCAGTTTCTTCGCGCCTTAGCCGCCTCTTGGGCGTTCCCACCAACAAGCTCGCGCTCAGGGTGGTGAGCAAAGAGCATCACGGCCGGGAGTTTTCGCTCCAGGGGGCGAAGTGCTCAGTCGGTTCGGCCCGGGGCTGCACGCTGCGGCTGCGAGGAGCCGGCGTCGGCCCGCTCCATTGCCTGATCTTGCGAGGTGCCGGGGGAACGATCGTCCGCCGACGCTCACCGCGGACACTACTCAATGGAGCGCCTTTTGACGACGCTCTGCTGCGGCCGGGAGATCGTCTGCAGGTGGGGCCCGTGGAGCTTGAAATCGTCGATTGCGCGGTCGTTGGCGAAGCGTGGCAGGCAGGGTCGGTCGCGCTGCCACCGCTTGCGACCCTTGCGCGTGAACGAGACCAGTTCGAAACGGCCGCCCAGGCCGCCACGCGCGAATCGGCAATCCTACGCACGACCGTTGCCGAGCTCGAAACTCAATCCGCCGCACGGATAACGGAGCTTACCGCGCAGCTTGCCGAACTTGCGGCCGAGCGCGACTCGCTATCGGTTCAACTCGAATCGGCTGAACTCCTGGCCGCCGAACGAGCAAAACTCTTGACCGAACAGTCTGCACTCGTCGAAATGCTGACCGCCGGGCAGGCCGAATTGGCGGAGATGAGGAGCCACCTCGCAGCCCGCGAGAACGAAATTGAAGGGATGCTGCAGCAGGAAACGCGTCGCGTCAGCGAAATACAAAATCGACTGGAAGACGCGCTTCGCGAGCGGCAGACGCTTGAAAGCCGGCTTCGCGAACAGACCGATGCCCTCCGCGGCGAAGCTGTTTCTCGCGAACAAGAACGCGAGCGTCTGATCGGTGAGTGCGAGCGTCTCGACGAGGAGCTGAACAAACTGCGGGAACTGGTGGGCTACACCGCCGCCGAGCGAGACCAATTGACGCTGCAAATGGGTCAAGACCAGCAGTGGCTGGTGGGTGAGCTGCGCGGCCTGCGCGAGCAGCAGAGCGAACTCGCCAACGTCCATCGCGAGCGGGCCCAATTGCAGGAACGTCTCGATCAGGTCCAGGCGGAACTGGTTGCGGCACAGAAACAAATCTCCGTTCTTCAGGTCGAAGGAGACCACCATCTGCACTGCGAGATGGAGCAGACAACCGAGCTGCGGCGACTCCTCGAACAAGCCGAGTTTGCCAATGCCGAACTGACGGAGCGGCTGGAGCGGCAAGCCCGCGATTGGCAGCTCGAACGAGAATGCCTCCGCGAACAGGCCGACCGTGTGAGCGGGCAGTGTGGACAGCTCGAAGAACAACTGACACATATTCGCGCGGTCTTCGATTCGCTGGCCGCCGAGCGGGATCGAATTGCCGCCGAGTTGGATAGCGCGGCACAGCGTGGCGAACAGGACACAAACGCGCTGGCAAGCGAGCGTGACGCGCTCGCCCGACAACTGGCCGAAACCGAGGATCAGCGTCGCCGCTTTGAAGAGCAACTCGCCGAGCAAATGCAGCAAGCCGCGATGGCGCAGAGCCGGTTGGCCGAGATCGAAACGCGGGCCAATCTGGCCGACGAGTGGCAACGTCAAGCAAACGAAGCCAACGACCGGGTGGCGTACCTGCAGGAACAATTGGCCGATGTCGAGCTGCGACTCGAGTCGGCGACGACTGAACTTCAGGCAGGGCTGACAGCCGCCAGGCAATCGGCAGCCGATTGGGAATGCAAAGCGGGCGAGCTTCAGGTCCAGCTGTCTGCGGCGCAGCTCCAACTGACGGCTGCAGAATCTCAGCTCGTGGGGAAGCAATCGGCCTGGCAATCCGAATTGGTGGCTATCGAGACCCGCAGCGCGGAGCTCGAGCGAGAAGCGATGCAGACCCGCGGCGAGTTGTCCGCGGCGTTGGATCAACTGGCGATCGTCGAAGCGCGGGAGGCGAAGCTATTGGCCGCCGCGAGTTCTCCCTCCGCCCCGGTCGCAAGCGAGGATGACAGCAATTGGCAAGCACGGGCGGCAGCCGCCGAGTGCGAAAAACAACAGCTCGAAACGCAGCTCGACGAATTGAGCGACAAGATTCGCTTCGAACGTGAAACTTGGCACACCGATCGTGAGCGACTGCATCAGGAATGCCGCATGCTCGGGCAGCGGCTGATCCAGCAGCAGCGGGAACTCGATGCGACCCAGGCCGACCTCAAGGAGTTGCGGCAATCGTCGGTGGCCGGTCTATCGGGGCAAACAATCACGATGGACCAACTCGGCCAACTCGCCGGCGGCAGCGACGACGAGAAAAAATTCGCCGCCGAGCAGCTCGTTGCCGAGGAACGGGCCGCATGGGAAGCCGAACGCCGGGAACTGAATGCACAGATCGAACGGCTCGGGCAAGAGCTGGACAATCAAGCGGCCAAGTCGGGCCAGGCAGGAGGAGAGGTAACGCTGGGAGCCGAAGCGCTCGCGTCGCTGCAATCGAACGCCCTGGCGGCGGACCTCGCCGAGCAGCTCGCGCGGTTAGAGTCGGTGCATACCGCAGAAATCGCCCGCCGCGAGCAGGTCGAAGCGCGGGCAGCCGAGGCGGATGCGGCACGGGAGCACGCCGAGCAATCGCTGTCCGAGACGCAGTCGCAATTGGCCGAAGTGGACGGTCTGCGGCAACAACTGGCCGAACTCCAGCAGCAACTGGCTGCCGACCACAGTTCGGCGACTGTTGCCAGCGAGCGGCTGGTCGCTCTCGAGACCGAACTGGCTCAGCGGCAAGCCGCGCTCGAGCAGTTGCAGCAGCAGTTAGCGTCGGCAACCGAATCGCAAGACCGCCACCAGAGCGAATTAGGCACAGAACGAACCCGCCTGGAACAACTCGAACTAGAGCTCACCGCACGCGAGCAGGCAGTGGAACGACAAGTTGCGGAGCTGTCGCACCGCCTGGCCCTGGCCGACGAGCGACTGGCCGAGGCCGAGTCGCTACGGGCCGAGCTTCAGCGAGAACGAGAAACGCTCGTGCAGGAACACGCCATAATTGCGCGGAAGTCCGCTTCGCTCGCCGATTTGACAACGATGTCCAGCGACCCGCCTGGGCCGGAACACTCCTCGCTGGCGACGTTGGGCGCGGGCCGATTCGAGGAGCGCGAAGGATTGGCGTCACGCGATTCGGTTCCGCTTGGCAACCTGGCCGAGCAGAAACCGGTTTGGATGCAGCCGTCGTCGCCAGCGCCTCCTGCCGACGATGATTCGATCGAAGACTACATGTCGCGATTGCTGCGGCGAGTCCGTGGCGAAGGGCCTGCTCCGGCGGTTCCCTATCAATTCCCCACGCAGTCGCCGGCTCCATCGCCCACGGAGCCGCAAGCTGCGAAGTCCGTGTCGCCAGCTGCCGACGAAACCGTTCCACAAGATGCCGAGACTCAGACGACCCTCTACCGCCCGCGGGCCACAGCGCCCGAACTGACGACCAATCTGAAGGCGATGCGCGAACTGGCTAATAGCGCCTGCCGCACGGCAATCGCCAAGCATCAAAAGCGTCGCGGCGGCCGCGAAGTGTTGGGACGCTTGATCGGCGTGGGATTGACGCTTGTGGCGAGCGGTCTCGCGGCGGGTGTAGCTGCCGTCTTTGATTCGGGGTTGGCGGCTTTTGCAGCCCTGGCAGGCTTTGTGGCCGTGGCGTATTGGACGCTGAGGGCAATCGTGAGTGCCTTTCAGATCATGCGCCTCTCGTCGTCGGGATCACGTGACGTCGAGCCGAACGATGAACCCGACATGCCTCCTCAGTCAGGAGTCGGCCTGGATTCGGCTGTAGGGACGGCACTCAACTCTTCTAGCGAAAGCGAATCGCCGATCGTCGCAGTGGAAAAGGATGAACTCAATCTCGCCAGTGTTGGCGAGTCAGCCGGCGAGCAGGACCTGGACGAAAGAGCCGAACCGCCGGCCATCTAAACTGCGGTTAGAGTCGCGGATTTAGGCCACATGCCGCAGGGCAGTCAGGAGATGGACGCAGAACGTCGGTTTCGCGTCCGGGCCATGGCCGCGTAACTCTCGCGACCTCAGACGTAAGCCTAGTGGCAACCATTCCGGCATCAAGGCGCTTGCGGCCTGCCGCAACCTGGGGCGGGGGCGGGCCTCCCACAGCCGGGGAGCTGTTTTTTTCGCCCGCGCATCTGGACCCTGGAGCTTGTCCAGTTAAAATTAGGAAAACCGATCCAGCTGCGACGTGAGCCCCTTCCCTCCAAACTTTGCGGTACGTCGCTGGGGCTGATCGGCAAACGACCGGAACAGGGTTGTTGAGGTGCGTATTGGGTTAGCTCATTGAGAGCGACCGAGTGCGCTGGGTCGTTTCTTGCCAGAGATGGCTTCATTGTGATGAGGCTTCTCGGTCGTTCGACTCGGTGGAATTGCCGGGTTCACTGCAGGCCACATTCGAAAAGAATTGCCTGTCGCGTTGAATGTTCACTACGAATTGAATTGGCAAACTTCGTGGTTGAACGCCGAAACGTGCTGGCATCTGGATAACAAACCAGGAAAAATGGGCGATGCAGTGAAGATGATCGGCCTCGGGAGATTTCCCCTGGTCGTAATCTCTTAGCAATTCACGGGTTACGACTTCATGCCTGAGAAGTGGTGTTAGACTTTCGACGTTCGGCGCTCGCGGAATGCCTGCGATGCATCCACCGGGATGCTCATCAGGTTTTTGCCGGCTGACCGAAACAAGTTGCCTGCGGGCGACTTCCAACCAGATAGATTTTGATGCGCACCTCCCCGGCCCCGGAAATCCCGCATGCGTTTGGCCTGACCACGCTGGGCGGCTCTGCAGTGTTGCCCGAGGTTGCTCGATCGTTTATTCCAAGGATTTGTTAGTACTGTTTGAGGAGCTTCCCCTTGTACGATTCGCTGCTGGAAGATTTCGATGACGATGTCGTCCGCTCTCCGGAGGACGAGGAGGGCTTTGCCGCCCAAGCCGTTGCCGAGATCGAGATTTCGGACGAGGACTCCGACCTGGAGGTTGTCGACAATCCGACCGACGCCGATGCGACCGCGAAGATCGACGAAGAGGAATTGCTCGGTCTGGGAGACGATTCGGAATCGTGGTCGGATGACCCGGTCCGGATGTACCTGACCCAGATGGGCGAAATCCCGCTGCTTACTCGGCAACAGGAGATTTACCTGGCCAAGAAGATCGAGCTGACCCGCCGCCGCTTCCGCACCAAGCTGCTCGAATGCGACTACGTCATTCAGCAGGCCTACAAGGTGCTGAAGCGCGTGCACGACGGCGAACTGCCCTTCGACCGGACGGTGCAGGTCTCGGTGACCGACCACCTCGAAAAGGACCAGATTCTCGGCCGTCTGCCGCACAACCTGCGAACGCTGGATATTCTGCTGAAGCGGAATCGACACGACTACCTCACCTCGCTTTGCAAGTCAGCCCCCAAGGCCAAACGCAAGGCGGCGTGGATTCGCCTCTCGCGCCGCCGTCGGCGCAGTGTTCGGCTGGTCGAAGAACTCGGTCTGCGGACGCAGCGGATCGAGCAGATGATCCGGACGCTCGAAGAGTTCCACCGCCGGCTCGAGGAACTGCGGGCCAAGATCGACGCGCATAAGGCCGAAAAGGGCGCCGCCGCCGACCGCAAGCCTTGGATCAGCGAGATGCGGGCCATTCTGCTGGCCACGCAGGAAACGCCCAGCAGCCTGAAGAACCGCGTCATGCTGCTGAAGAAGGTCTATACCGAGTATCAGCAGGCCAAACGCGAGCTGTCGGAAGGCAATCTCCGCCTCGTCGTGTCGATTGCCAAGAAGTACCGCAACCGCGGCCTCTCGTTCCTCGACTTGATCCAGGAAGGGAACGCGGGCCTGATGCGGGCGGTCGACAAGTTCGAGTATCGCCGCGGCTTCAAGTTCTGCACGTACGCCACCTGGTGGATTCGGCAGGCGATCACCCGTGCCGTGGCCGACCAGAGCCGGACGATCCGCATTCCGGTGCACATGGTCGAGACCATGAGCCGCGTGCGGAATGTCTCGCGGCAACTGCTGCAGGATCTGGGCCGTGAGCCGACGCTCGAAGAAACTGCCCGCAAGGCGAAGACGACCGTGGACGAAGCCCGCCGCGTGCTGGCGATGAGCCGTTACCCGATCAGTCTCGACCGGCCTGTCGGCAACAGCGAGGACAGCCACTTTGGCGACCTCCTACCCGACGGCACCGCCGAGAGTCCGGCGACCGGCGCTTCGCAGGAAATGCTGCGGACGCGGATCAACAAGGTGCTCAAGACGCTAAGCTACCGCGAGCGGGAGATCATCAAGCTTCGCTACGGCCTGGGAGACGGCTACAGCTACACGCTGGAAGAAGTGGGCCACATCTTCAAGGTCACCCGCGAACGCATCCGCCAGATCGAAGCCAAAGCGGTCCGCAAACTGCAGCAACCCAGCCGCAGCCAGGAACTGGTGGGCTTCCTCGACTAGTCAATCTCCGCGTAACAACAGCTGTAACCGCTGGTTGCGGTTCGCAACATTCAGTAGCGGGGGCATCTTGCCCCCGCTTTTTTGTTTTCGCGTCCCGCGTCGAATGGTCAAGAAGCCCGTCAGTGGCGTCAGAATCGCCAGTTCGGGTCTCTAGCATGGTCTTTGGTAGTGCCCCAGCGCTCTCTCCCACCGCTAAAATTTGGCCCGCACTGATCGATTCGAGCAGAGGATCCGACATGGCAGAGAAGAACAAAGAACTGGCCAATCCGGCCGGCAAGTAGGAACTGCTCG
>JALORD010000220.1 GCA_025459145.1 Pirellulaceae bacterium
CCGGCCGACGTTGTAGCAAAAGCTGATCCCCGTGCTGCGCAAGCGCGTGGGGAAGAGTTCCGGGAAGTACATCGCATAGCCGCCGAATAGCGACAGCTGGCAGAATCCCATGATCGGCACCAGCACAAAGATCTGCCATACTTCCTGCAGCGTGTAGAAGACGATAATTGTAATCGTGAATGCCGATAACAGGGCAATTACAAACGTCGGCTTTCTACCAATGCGCTGTGCGAGCAGCCCAAAGCCGTACATGCCGAAAAAGGCTCCGACATTGAGCGCGATCGAAGTCAGACTTTGGTTCGTCGTCAGCGTGCTTTTGATCTCGGCATCGATTTTCTTTTTGGCTTCCTGCAGCTCCTCGGGCACTTGAGAAATCGCATTCTCTTGCCAGAGGCGGCGCAACTCCTCCAATTGCTCAACGCGCGCTGTATCGCTGGCCGTCTGGGCGGCGGCGATTTCCCGGGCGTACACCGATTCCGTCAAGGGTTTGGTCTGGACCTGACGGATCAGATCGGGCGTGTAAAAGCCGACCGCCCACAAGCCGATCACGCCCGAACAGGCGAGCGCCAGGCCCAGCAGGGCGTGTTTTCGCCAGGTGGGATCGCTGAACAGTTCGCGATACGAGCCAAGCTGCTGTGTGACGGCCCCGTCGTGCGACACCTGTTTCCACTGCTCGGGTTCTTTCAGCCGGCGGCGAATGAACAGCGCGAGCAGGGCGGGGAGCGCACCGATCAGGAACATGATTCGCCAGGGGCTCGTCGGCAATCCTTCCCCCTCGACGAGTCCCAGCTGCCAATTGATCAAGGCCGCACTGATATTGCCGAAGGCCGAAAGGGCTTGCAGGAAGGTGAGCGCATTGGGCCTGGCGCGCGCGGGCATCACTTCGGCAACGAGCGCCACTCCGACCGCGAACTCGCCGCCGACACCGAGCCCCGTCAAGAAGCGATAAAACGCGAAGTCATAGACCGAGACCGAAAGTGCGCTCAAGCCTGTACAGAGCGAATACATCAGGATCGTGATCAGCATCGTTTTCGCGCGGCCGATCCGATCGCCGAGCATGCCGAATATCAGACCGCCCGTCGCCCAACCGGCGATAAACACGCTGGTGGAAATGTCGCCGAACGTTGCGTTCCAGAACGTCCGCTTTTCGGGCGTGCTGACATCGGGCTGCAAACTGCGAATCGACAGAATCGCGGGCGGCAGGTTGGAAGTCTTGAACGTGTTGGGATCGAGCAGTTCGGTCATCGCCTGTGGGCGAGCCAAGATAAACAGTTGTTGATCCAGACAGTCGAACAGCCAACCCAAGGCGGCAACGATCAACACAAACCAGTGATACCGGTTGAGGAGCTTGTACCAGGGCCGCTTATCGTTCGGGTCATCGGGCAGCGCCGGGCCTGCTTCGTCAAAACCATGCATTCCGCCGTCCTTTCGCAAGTAAAAGCTGGCTCGCAGTTTACGTGCGATAGCTAGCGGTCGCAAGCGCTGCGAAAGGCGCGTTTTCTACTGTGCTGCTGTATTTCGGCGTTCGACGTGGGAAAATCTGCTTCCGCCAGCGTCTCTATTGCAAAACAACTCCTCGCAAGCGGCTCCTCTCCCGCCTGGCGCATGGCTGACGGCATTACTCCCGAGCTACTCGGCCGCCTGCTCGATGAGCAGGGGGGGCCGCTCGCGCTCTATGCCGCTCAGTGGACGGCGGCGGCCGACGACTGCGTGCAGGAAGCGTTGATCGAACTGGCTCGGCAGCGGCCGGTGCCCGATCAGCCGGTGGCCTGGCTCTACCGGGTGGTGCGGAATCGGGCGATCAGCCGGGCCCGCGCGGCGCGGCGGCGCGAGCATCACGAGTCGCTGGCCAGCCGGCTGCGGCCGAGTGAAACGACGCCGCGGTATGCAGCCGCCGATCGGAGCGACGCCCTGGCGGGCCCCGACGAGCTGGCCGCGGCAGTCGCGACGCTCGACGACGAGATTCGGGAGGTGGTGGTCGCCCGCACTTGGGGCGGCCTGGGATTTGAACAAATTGCCGAACTGGTCGGCTGCTCGACGAGCACCGCCCACCGGCGCTATGTCGCGGGGCTTGCCGCCCTGCGCGAAAGGCTCGATGACACATGTCGCGACACGAACCAGAGCCCCGCGATCCGCAAGATCGCGAACTGACGGCGGCGGAACTGACGGCGGCGAATTTGACGCCGGCGGAACTGACGCCGGAGCTGTCGGCGGTCGAGCAGCAGTTGGCTGCCCTCGCGCCGCGAGCGGCCCGCGTCGACCGCGATCGGCTGATGTTCCTGGCCGGCGCGGCCAGCGAGCAGCCGTCGGTTTTGCCTCCCCGGGCTGGCCAGCGTAGTCACTGGCTGTGGCCCACGGCGACCGGCGTGCTGGCGGCCACGTCGCTGGGTTTGGCGGTGCTCCTCGCGCTGCGCGACGCGCGGGAACCGCAAATCGTCTACCTGCCGGCGCCCACGGAAACCAGACCTGCGGAGTCGCCAGTGTCTCCGAAGCCCGCTCCCCGCGAGCAGGTAGTCGCGACGGACGAGGCTGCGGATCGGCGAGGGGACGAAGGATCGCCAATGCCCGCTGCCGGCGTCGCTCGCAGCCGGACGAGTGTCCCGCGTGAAAACTATCTGCAGGTGCGCGACGTGGCCCTGCGAATGGGGCTCGACGCCTTGGCGGTCCCCCGCTCGTCGGGCGGCGCGGCGGCACCCGAGGGGAGCGACCTGCCCACGTATCGCAGCCTGATGCAGGCCGCGTTTGGTCCCGTGGACGCGAGCGAACCGGCCGCCAGTGCACCGCGTGAATTCTCGCAGATGTAGCCGATCACTCGTGCCGCCGTAGGTCGAAGCCGTGCTTCGACAAGTCTTGCAGTTCATCATTCGACCCTTTGACGATGCATGGCATCGTCCTACCTGGAGCGTGATCTCATGCGAATTCGTCTCTTTCTCGGAACTGGTCTCTTGCTCTTTGCCTGCGGCTGGGGATGTCCCACAGCCGCCTCCGCCCAGGCGGCGGAGCCTCGCGAGACTCCGGCCGCAGACGCTTCCGCCATGTCCAAGGCGCCCGCCAATCCGGACGACGTGCCGCGAACGATTCCGCTTACGCTTCTCCCGGCTGCCGAGCCCCGGCCGGCGCTCAGGTATCGGCTGCTGCCGACGATCGCCGAGCGGCGGCCCGGCAACGCCGCGCCGATGTACTACCGGGCCATGCTGCATCAGAAAGAACTGCCACAAGCCTACTGGCAAGAGCGGAACGAGAACACGGGCGAAGACGGCACATGGATGTCGACCGATCCGGCCGTGTTTCCCGCCGAGAAGGTCCGGGCCTGGCTCGACCAGCAGCGGAACGTGATGAACCAGATCCGCGAGGCAGCCTATCGCGAAACCTGCGACTGGGATATGCGGATTCAGGACTTGCGCGGCATGGAGACGATTCAGTACCTGCTGCACGACATGCAGCAAGCCCGCGAACTGGCCCGCACGATCCAGCTCGAAGCCCACTACCAGACGATGACCGGCCACTACGACGAGGCCTTCGAAACGCTTCGTCTCGGCTATCAGCTCGCCCGCGATGTCGGACAGAACCAGTTCCTCATCGGCAGCCTCGTGGGGATCGCGATCAATGCGATCATGAACCAGGAGCTGCTGCACTTGATTGAACGGACCGACGCCAACTACTACTGGGCGATCGTGGCAATGCCCGATCCGCTGGTCAACATGCGGCAGGCGCTCGAGTTCGAAGCGAACATGCCGTTTCAGATCTATCCGTTCCTGGCCGATGCGGAAACGGCCGAGCGGACGGCCGACGAATGGCGGCGGCTGATTGTCGACTGCATTGCGACGATGCAGGATCTGGAGGGGGGACAAACGACGATGCCCCGTTGGCAGGCAGAGCTCGCGGCCGCAGCCATGTCGGCCAAGCTTTATCCCGTCGCCAAGGAAGCCTTGATTGCCGAAGGAATGGACGCCGAAAAGGTCGAGCGGATGCCAGTGGGGCAAGTGATTGCGATTCACACGGCGCGCATTACCCGGGCCACTTTTGACGACACGTTCAAGCTGTCGTTCCTTTCGGCCGAGGAGGCCAACCGACGCTGGAAAGTAGTCGAAGATCGATTGCGTGCGCAACGGCAGGATGTCCTCAGCGGTCAATCGGGAATTCCGCTCGCGGCGATATTGCTGCCCGCGATCGGAGCAGTCCGGACGGCTGAAACCCGCATGTCCCGCGATCGGGCGGCCCTGCAAACGATCGAGGCACTGCGAATGCACGCGGCTGTCACCGGCTCGCTACCGGCGAAACTCGCCGATGTCGCCGTCGTCCCTGTGCCGGCGAATCCGGCCACGGGACAGCCCTTCTCGTATAGCTACGACGCGTCGGCGAAGAACGCGACGCTCGAGATTCCCCAGATGCACAACATGCCCGCCCGGCACGACGCCCGGCGTTATGTGATCGAGTTGGCCGCGCCTCCGGCACCACCACCAGCGCCGCTGTAATCCGCACCGCACAGACCTTCTTAACACCTACGCTCGGAGCCAAATTCATGATTCGCACGTTCACCTGCTGGCTCGTCCTGCTCGTGCCAGCCCTGGCCCTCGCTCAGGAACCGGACGCCGCCGCCACAGCCGCCACCCGCCTCGCACCGCTGATTGACGAACAAACCGTTGCCATTGCCCGGCTTAACGTTGTCCGGTTCGACCTGCCTGCGACGATGAAGTTCATTCAAGAGATCGCGCCGGCGTCTGAGGCTGAGTTCGAGGAGCAACTCGCGGCAGCCACCAAGCAGGCGGAAGGGATGAAGTCGGTACTCACCACCGCCGGGATCGATGAGATCTATGCCGTCATCAGCCTCGCGGATGTGCCGGCCCAGCCGCCGTTTTTGGTGGTGTTTCCCAAACGCGGCGACGAGGCGGCAAAGCCCGGGTTGGGGCTGTTGAGCGAGCTCACGCGACTAGAGTCTTTCTCAATCCGCGGCGATTATGTGTTCGCACCCCAGCCGGTCCAGAAGCGACTCGTGTCGCTGAAGGCCGCTCCACGACCTGAGTTTGCCGCCGCGCTGGCCAGCGCGGGGGAAGATGCGACACTGGCCGTCGCCCTGGCTCTCAATCCCGACACACGCCGCGTACTGCTCGAAATGCTTCCTCGCGTGCCGGACGAGATTGGCGGCGGGAGCGGGCGTACGCTGGGCGAAGGGATCACCTGGATCGCCCTGGCCGCCAAGAGTCCCCCCGCGACGTCGCTGAAGATCACGCTGCAGGCCAAAGACGCCGAGACCGCAGCGGCCCTTCGCGGCACGGCCCTTTCGGCACTCGAGCGCTTGGGCAAGTCGGAAGAGGTGCGAGCCGCAGTTCCGCAGTATGGCGACCTGACGAAGCTTCTCACGCCGCGGATTACCGGCGATCGGCTCACGATTGAAGCCGGCGGAAAAGGGGACGACGCGAAACTGCTCGCGAAAGTGCTCGCCGAACCGGTGCGGGCCGCACGGGCAGCCGCCCATCACAGCCAAAGCTCAAACAACCTGAAGCAGATCGGCCTGGCGATGCACAACCACCATGACGTTTACTTGAAATTTCCGCCGCAAGCGATCCGCAGCAAGGACGGCAAGGCTCTGCTCTCGTGGCGGGTGGCGATCCTCCCGTTCGTGGGCCAGCAGGCGCTGTATCAGGAGTTCCGTCTCGATGAGCCGTGGGACAGCGAGCACAACAAGAAGCTGATCCCCCGGATGCCGGCCGTTTATAGCCTGCCGAAATTGGGCCAGGGAAATATCGCCCTGGGGAAGACGTCGTATCTTGTGCCGCTCAGCAAACAGCCTCCGGCGGTGGCGACCGCGGCGGACGGCGATCCGGATAAGCCAGCGAGCAAGCGGAAGGACGAGATGCCGTTCGACCTGCCGCAGGGAACAAAGTTCCAATTAATTACCGACGGTACGAGCAACACCATCATCGTCGTCGAAGCTTTGCCCGAAGCGGCCGTGGTTTGGACAAAGCCCGATGATCTGGTGATCGAAGAGAAGGCGCCGCTGGCCGGCCTGGCGAACGAAGCGACGCCGACGTTTAGCACGCTGTTCGGCGACGGCTCGGTTCGTGTGATCTCACGCACGGTCGATGCGCAAGTCCTCTGGAACCTTCTGCGGATGAACGACGGCAACCCGATCGGACAATTCTGAAGGGCGGGCGAAGACTGTCACCCGAAGCAAAGCAGCACGCCGAAGGCGTCCTCCATGCGGGCGAGAGAATCACCGCGGCGTGCGCGGCGAACGTCGTGGACCTGTGACGCCAAGCCGCCAAGAGGGGAGAGCCGCAGAGCACTTGCCTGGCGACTCCGCGGCTTTCTGCTCCGTGGCGTTAACCCGACCGGCACGGTGCAGTGAACCGACGCCAACTTGATCGTCCGAGGCCGCAAGAATCAGCGACGATCCACGTTCATCCGCGGCTCATTCTCGGTGAATGGGCCGCAGAGTTTGCCGCTGCACGCCGCGGCGGAGGTGGCTACTCCGATTTCGCCGCTGCCGCTCCCATTTGCATCTGCTCGATCACCTTGTCGACCAGGTGATATTCGGCAGCCTCGGCGGCCGACATGAAGCGGTCGCGATCGGTGTCCTGCTCGATCTTTTCGAGCGGATGGCCGGTGTGCTTGATCAGGATCTCGTTCATCTTCTGCTTGATCCGCTTGAACTCCTTGGCGTGGATCATGATCTCCTCGGCCGTCCCCTGCATGCCGGCCAGCGGCTGGTGGATCATGATCCGGGCGTTGGGCAGCGCGTGCCGCTTGCCCGGGGCGCCGGCCGTCAGCAGCACCGCCCCCATCGACGCCGCCTGGCCGATGCAGTAGGTCGCCACATCGCAGGTGATGAACTGCATCGTGTCGTAGATCGCCATCCCGGCGCTGACGCTGCCGCCGGGCGAATTCACGTACAGATGGATGTCGGCCTTCGGATCGTCCGACTGCAGGAACAGCATCTGGGCCACGATCGAGTTGGCCACCTCGTCGTTCACCTGCGAACCGAGGAAGATGATCCGGTCCTTGAGCAGCCGGCTGTAAATATCGTAGACCCGCTCTTCGCGGCCGCTCTTTTCAACAACGTACGGAACCAGTGGCATCGGCAAACTCCGTGGAAGGGATGGGCGGCGAATGGCTCGCGGCGGCCCAGTGTGTGCGGGATTGGTGTGTTCGGGAAATACTGTGTTCGAGAAATACAGTGTTTGAGAGCGCTGTGTGCGGACACGCGCCGCTAGTTCTTGTCGTCGGCGTCCTGGCTGGGCAGTTTCTGCAGGACATTGTCGACCACGCCATAAGCCTTGGCCTCGTCGGCATTCAGATAGAAATCGCGATCGGTATCCTTGGCGATCTTGGCCAAGTCCTGTCCCGTGTGCGACACCAGGATTTGATTCAGCTCTTCGCGGGTCTTGATGATCTGGTCGGCCTGAATCTCGATATCGCTGATCTGCCCCTGCACGCCGCCGTAGGGTTGGTGCATCATCACCTTGGCATGCGGCAGGATATGCCGCTTCCCCTTGGTGCCGCCGGCCAGGAGGACCGCCGCGCCGCTGGCCGCCAGGCCCACGCAGTAGGTGACTACCGGGCAGGTCAGAATCTGCATCGTGTCGTAGATCGCCATCGTCGCGGTTACGCTGCCGCCGGGCGAATTGATGTAGAAGTGAATGTCCTTGCGGCGGTTTTCGCTCTGCAAGTACAAGAGCTTCATCACCAGTTCGTTGGCGTTGCCGTCGTAGATCTCTCCCTGCAGGAAGATGATCCGGTTCTCCAGCAGCAAATCGCCCAGCGTCATGTTCCGCTGGCGCTGGTACTGCTGGTAGGAGTACGAATTGTGGATGGGGAGGGGGAGGTGCGAACTCATGCTCGAATCAAGCTCCAAAAAGGACGAGTGTGGCCAGGCAGGAGCCGCTCCTGCTGCACCTCGAAGCTCAGACGGGGAAGCACAGACACGTGAAGCACAGGCTTGTTGCCGGGTTACCGGCAGCGTGTGCCGAT
>JALORD010000221.1 GCA_025459145.1 Pirellulaceae bacterium
CCATGGTGCAAGCCGAACGCCTCGCCGCGATGGGACAGACGATCGCCACGCTGTCGCATCACATCAAGAATATCCTCCAAGGGATCCGCGGCGGCAGCTATCTGATCGAAGAGGGGCTCAAGGCTAGCGACAACGACGTCGTCCGCCGCGGCTGGCGGATTGTCGACAAGAATCAGGAGCGGATCAGCGCCCTGGTGATGGATATGTTGACGTTCAGCAAAGACCGCGAGCCTGACCTGGTCCTGGCCGATTTGAACGAGACGCTGGCGGATGTGGTCGAACTCATGCAGACCCGCGCGGCCGAAGCCGAGGTGACGCTCGCCTATGCGCGGAACGAGTCGCTCAAGCAGTTCTACTTCGATCCCGATCTTTTGCACCGGGCCGTGCTCAACATCGTGACCAACGCGATCGACGCCTGTGAAAAGCGACCCGGTGCGCGGGTCGATGTGGGGAGTGAGCTCGATCTCGAAGGGCAACTCGTGAAAATCCTGGTCTGCGACAATGGCGAAGGAATCCCGCCGGAAGACCTGGAACGGATCTTCTCGGTGTTTGAGTCGAAGAAGGGAGCGCGGGGAACGGGGCTGGGTTTGCCGGTGAGCCAGAAGATTCTCCGCGAACATGGCGGCGACATTCGCGTGGAAAGTACCCCCGGCGTCGGCAGCCGCTTTACGCTCGAACTGCCGCTGGTGCTGCAGCCTCCGCTGAAAGGAAATGAAATGTCCGCCGCCCGCGAGACGTCGATTTGAAGCTCACTCGCCTGGCGATGTTCCGTGTGCCTAACTCTGACTGCGGTGCCTTGCGATGAGCAATCCCGACGATCGGAACGACGCGTGGCTGGCGGCCTTGCTCGATGGCGAAGCGCGGACCGTCGAGCAGTTTTGGACCGAGTATGGCGAGCGCCTCAATCGGCTGGCCGAGCGGCATCTTTCGCCCCGCTTGAATCGCCGCGTCGGAGCGGACGATGTCGTGCAGTCGGTCTGCCGCACATTTTTTCGCCGCGCCCGCGAAGGGCAATTCGAACTGCCGGATGCCGAGGCGCTCTGGCGGCTGCTGTGCGTCATTACGCTGACGAAGTGCCGCATGACCGCCCGCTTTCATGGCCGCGGCCGCCGGGGACTCGATCGCGAACAGCCTCTCGACGCGGCCCCCGGCGATTCACTGAGCCCCGGGGAAGCCGTCGCCGGCGGACCGTCCCCCGATCAGGCCGCCGAACTCGATGACGAGCTTGCGCGACTCCTGGCGGCACTCGATCCCGAGGAACAGCAGGTCGTCGACCTCAAGCTGCAGGAGCACACCAACGAGGAAATCGCCGAGAAAGTCGGCTGTTCCGAGCGGACGATCCGCCGCGTTCTGGCCCGGGTCCAATCGCGGCTGCGAGGTATGCTGGAGGAGACCAATTCCGGGCCGGCGTGACCGGCCGCTGATTTCTTAATCTCCGCTCCATGTCGCTGGACACCCGCTCTCCGCCCGAAGATCTGATCGACGAGCCGCTCCGGCGTCGTTTCGAAGCGGCGTGGCTCGCGGGAGAACCGCTGTCGATCGAAGACTGCCTGCCGCCGGCTGGTTCCCCGGCCTGGTTGCCGACGCTCGAAGAGCTCGTCCAGATCGAGCTGGAGTTTGCCTGGAAAGCGTGGGCCCGCCATCGCCGTAGCACGTCGAGCGACCTGACCACCGCGCCTCCTCCGCAGCCACCACGAGTGGAGCAGTATCTCGCACGCTTTCCGCCGCTCGATCAACCGGCGATTATCGCCCGACTGGCCGAGCAGGAGTATGCCGTACGAACGCAGGCCGGTGATCACCCGGAGCGGGAGGAGTACCGGCGACGATTTGGCCTCCCATCACTGCTTGCCGATACGTACGCGGCAGCCGCTGCGGGCACACGTTGGGCGGGCAGCCCCGAGAAACACTCCGGTCCAGTTGCCTCCGGCGGCGGAAAGCCAGCGCTGGCTGGCCACCGCCTGGGCAACTACGAACTGCTCGCCGAACTGGGCCGCGGCGGCATGGGTGTGGTCTATCGAGCTCGGCAGCTTGCAGCCGAGCGGATCGTGGCGCTCAAAGTCGTGCGCACCGATCAACTGAGCAGCCTCCGGCCCGATCTGCGCACGAGCGCAGTCGAGCGCTTTCATCACGAGGCACTCGCCACCGCCCGGCTGCAACATCCGCACATCGTTACCGTCTACGAAGTGGGCGAGGAGCAGGGCCAGCAGTACTTCTCGATGCAGTTTGTCGATGGGCCCAGCCTGGCGGAACTGCTCCGCGCAGGCCCGCTCGCCCCCCACCGTGCGGCTGCGTATCTGGAACCCGTGGCGCGCGCCGTTGCCGCGGCACATGAAGCGGGAATTCTCCATCGTGATCTGAAGCCGCAAAACATTCTGGTCGACACCAGTTCGGACCGCGCGCTCGTGGCCGATTTCGGTCTGGCGAAACTGGTCGAGCAAGGCTCGGAGCTCACGCGGGCCGGTGACGTGATGGGGACGCCGCCGTACATGTCGCCCGAACAGGCGACCAACGCCGCGGGAGTGACACGGCAGAGCGATGTCTATTCGCTCGGCGCGACGCTTTACCACATGCTGGCCGCCCGCCCGCCGTTTCAAGCAGCGAGCGCCCTGGAGACCCTGTTTCAGGTGCAGACGCAGGAACCCGTTCCTCCCTCGCGACTCAACCCCGCGATCGATCGGGACCTCGAGACGATCTGCCTCACGTGTCTTCATAAGGAGCCAGCGCGGCGTTATGCCGATGCCGCACTCTTGGCCGACGATCTGCGGCGATATCTGGACGGAATGCCGATTGTGGCCCGACCCGTGGGATGGCCCGAGAGGCTGTGGCGCTGGTGCCGCCGCAATCCGCTGTTGGCCGGAGCGTCGGCGCTCGCCGGCGCGTTCCTCGTCGCTACCGCCGTCGCCACGACCGTCGGATACATCTCGACAACCTCCGCCTTGCAGGGCAAGACGGCCGCGCTAGCCCAGTCCGAGCGGAACTACCGGCAAGCCCGCACGGTCGTCGATCAGTTTTTTCGCATCGTCAGCGAAGATATTCTGCTCGATCAGCCCGGTGCTGAGCCGCTTCGCAATCGCTTGCTGCAACTGGCCCTCGATCACGATCGGCAGTTTCTGGCCGAGCGAGGAAATGATCCCGAGCTACTCGAAGAGATCGCCCGCACGCATTACCGCGTCGGCCTGATTACGCAGGCGATTGATCCCGCGGGGAGCGCGGGACTCGAGTCGCTCCAAAAAGCGGCCGCAATCCAGCGAAAACTGTCTGCCGATGCGCCCGACAGCACGGCCCGGCAAGAAGCGCTCGGCGATACGCTCAATGCGCTGGGTCAGACCCATCTGCGAAAATCCGAAGAGCAGCAAGCGCTCGAGCACCTGCGCGAGGCCCGCACAGTGCGGGCACAAGTTCTGGCCGCGACGCCCGCCGATGCGCCCCCCGCAATGCAGCTCGATGCGGGGCGCAAGTACGCCAACACGATCATGAACATCGGCCTCGTGCACAAACAGGCGCGCCGCAGTGACGAGGCCCTGCAGGCGATCGCCGAGGCTCAAGCGCAGCGCGAGAAATTACTCGCCGGAAGCCAGATTGAATCGGCTGACGACGGGGCGCGGCTGGTGTGGCGCGACCTCGCGATGGGTTGGTTCAATCAGGCGAACCTCGCCCTCGCCGAGAAGGAAACCGAGGTGGCGACAGAAGCGGCGCGGCGCGCGATCGAAATCATGGAGCCGCTCGTGGCTCGCGATTCGATCGACCTGCGAAATCGTGAGCGACTCGCCGCCTGCTATCATCTTCTCGGCCGTTTGGGGAGCCGGGACCGTGATCCGTCCGCGGCGCTGCGCCTGTACGAGCAGTCGATCGACACCCTCGAGAAACTTCATCGCGGCAGCCCTCAGGTGCATGAGTTTGAGGAACGGCTAGCCATTGTCTATCTCGATCTCGGCACGCTTCACGATCGCGAGAAAAATGTCGCGGCGGCCGCCGCCGCACTCCAGGCCGCTTGCGATCACTTTCAGGCGATCACGCCGGCCGCTACGGCCAAAGAACATCTGAATCGACGCCGCAATTATGCGGTCGCCCTGCGCGAGCTGGCCCGGCAGCAGATCAAGCTAAACCAGCACGAACCAGCCGCCGAGAACCTTCAGCGATCGCAAGAGTACCTGGAGGGCTGCCTCCAGCAGACCGACGAGCCCGAGCTCCAGCCACCGCTCCAGCGGGATTTACGCGAAACCGAGAAGGTGCGCGCTAGCTTGCGGGCGACATAGACGAGTTCAGGCAATCTGGGCAATTTCTGGCGGTTTGCCCGCCCCTGACGAGTGGTTTTGTGGACTTCGCGGCAAGTCGCAGCCGATGCCCTAGGAAGACGGGGCTGCGCCATCGCCCCCGCAGGCACGTGCAACCGCGCTCGCTTGCCACATGTCACACGTTTGAGAGGGCGTCCGCCCCGATGTCAGCCTGTAGCCCCCACTTCCGCCCGCGTTTGTTGCTGGCAGCCGCCTGCTGGCTAGCGACGCTCGCCGGCAGCGGCGAAGCGCGGGCCCAGGTGCCGTACTTTGGCCTCGATTGGTTCAACATGCCGTGGACGACCGAGTGGGTCAGCCAGTACTGGACCGAACTCGAGGAGTCCGACGGCGACACGCGGCTGGCGACAATTCCCGACATGTTCGGCGACAGCTTCGCCCGCGGCGGAGTGCTTACCGCGACCAACCTGACGCTGCCGGCGGTAACCAATTCGTCCGACGTGCTGCTGGCCGGCGGTTCGCGCGGCCTGAAGATAGGGGAACACAACAAGGCCCTGCCGCAGGACCGGGTGTACTTTGTCTACAACCACTTCCACAACGCCACCTCGACCGAGATCGTGAGCCCGCTGGTGCCGGCCACGACCGTCTTTGCGGCGACGCCGCCGATCGATCGGTATACGATCGGCTTCGAAAAGCGGTTTGCCGACGACCTGTGGTCGGTCGAAATGCGGATGCCCTTCACCGGCGATTTAGATCTGGCCGATTCGCTGGGTGCTGCCGAGAACCACGGCGGCCAGTTCGGCAACTTGTCACTGATTCTCAAACGGCTGTTGTATTACGATGCGGCCACATCGATTGTGGCAGGACTTGGCGTCGAAACGCCGACGGGTTCCGACTTTTTCTCGCGCACCGCGAACGTGAACTACACGGTCTCGAACGACGCTGTTCATCTGCATCCGTATCTCGGCCTGCTCCACGCGCCGTGCGACTGCGTCTTCTATCACGGCTTCCTCCAGCTTGATGTCCCGACTCACGGCAACCTCGTGACGTTCGACGCCACGGGGGGACCGAGCGGCACGCTCGGCCGGTACAACGATCAGACACTGCTCTACATCGATGCAGGCGTCGGCTACTGGCTTTATCGCGATCCGTGCGCGTGTACGCTCACCGGCCTCGCGACCCTGCTCGAGATTCACTACACCGATACGCTGACCAATACCGACGTCGTCTCAGGACCAACGCTCTCGCCGGGCCAATCGGCGAGGATTGCCAATCCGGCCGGCTGGATGAACGTCGTCAATCTGACGGCTGCCGTGCATGCCCAACTGGCCAACACGACCAACCTCCGCGTCGGCGGCGTCTTTCCGCTCACCCAAGGAAACGACCGATTCTTCGATGCGGAAGTCACCGTGCAGCTCATCCGGCAGTTCTAGCGCGGCGCTTTGTTCGCGTCCTTGTCGTCCGCCAGAACGATCGACCGCAGCTTGAGCCCGAGCCCGGTGACATCCGCCTGATCCCGATTGGCCATGATCACCATCACCATCCGCCGCTCGGGGACGAGCCAGATGTAGGCGTTGCTCCCTTGGAACGATCCGCTCTTGGCCATCACCTGCTCGCCATGCTCGACGGTGTGATTGCAGCCCAGGCAATACGAGTCTTCGGGATCGAGCCGGGTCATCAGGAGCTGCACGTTCTCGCGCGCGATGATCCGGCCATCGCCCAGCAGGATTCCCAGCTTCAAAAGATCTCGCGGCGAGCTTTCGATTCCGCCGCCCCACACCTTCCAAGTGCTGTTGCGCGGCTTGACCTCAAGATTGCCGTTCTCGCTGGGCGTATACAACCTCATCCGCGCGGGATTGCCATCCGCGAGCCGCTCTTCGGCCAGCGTCGGGAGGTCCAGCGGCTCGCTAAGCTGCGTCCGGATGATCTCTCGCGTCGGCCGATCGAAAGCCTTCTCCAAACAAGCGCCGAGGATCGTGTATCCGTGCGTGCTGTAGTGGTACTTCCCCACGGCAGCCGCCAGCGGATCGTGCCAGAACTGCGGTGCGGCGGCCTGGGCCGTGTCGTACTGGCTCTCCATCCAGTCGCGCGGGCTCTCGGGGGACGTCTGACCCGTGTAATGCCGAATTCCGCTGCGGCAGGCAAGCAAGTCGCGCAATGTGCTTGTGTGATGCTCCGGAAGATCGGCAATCTGCGAGCGGGCCGTCGCAGCTAGCTGGAGCTTTCCCTGCTCGACCGCCTGCAGGCTGACAATTGCCGCTACCCATTTCGAAACCGAATTCAGCCGGCCCACCTTGTCCTCGGACATCGGAACGTTGCCGGCCACATCGGCAAATCCGACCATTTTCTGGTAGGCAACTTCGCCATCCTTCGCATACAGCACCGCCAGCCCCGGCAGATCTCGCCTGGCAAAGTGCTCGTCGATCACCCGGGTGAGTTGCTGGTAAGTGCCCGCATCCTGTGGGTCAGTTGACGGGGCATCGGCTGCACGGGCTGCTTCCGCTGGCGCCGCACGGCGAGGAGAAGCGGACTGCCCCAGAAGCAAAGGGGGACCGACCACGAGCGGGCCTGTCGCCAGGGCCACGCAGATGAAGATTTGGCGCAGCAGGAGAACTAGCCAATCTCGTCGAGCAAGCGGCATAGAACAGCGATCTCCAGCCAGAAAGTGAGGATGCGTACTGGAGCATCGTAAAGGCGGAGCGGGACCGCTGCAAATCGAGCCGATTTTCATTGCCCTTGCCGGCTGCCGCGAACGATGATTCAGGTGGTCGCGACCGGTCAGGGGCCTAACAAGTTCGCCGGCTGGTGGCACCTTGCGCAATTCTTAGTCAGCCATCGATGGGCCTTCCGGCAGCGAAGCGCCAAGGATCGCCAGGGCCTTTCGCAGGGGAAGTGCCGTGGGGCAGCGGAAAGGCGAATCGGCGCAAGCACTTGCGTCACAAAGCACGGCGATGGGCACGCTCCCAATCGCGTTTGGCACGGCCTGTGCAATAGAGGAAAACATCGCACAACGCCAAAGTTAACGCGAACCTGACAGCAGGTTAGGGGCCTCTTAACTTACGCGTGGTGAGATACCGCCAGTCGCTTATTGCACTCGCGGCGCCGTGGCTTGCCGAGCAGTTTACTGCTCAGTAGCTCCCGCGGCTTCCCGAGCTGCCTGCGATATCGCCCGTTGCAGCCCGGCGCCTGAATTCGGGGAAGGGAGAGGTCCTCGGATTCAGGCTGCCCGGGCGCGACGAGCCGCCAACCTTCGCTCGACTCACGAGCGTTAACAAATAGCCCGCCAGCCCTTCGCCTCACACGAGCCCGCGAGTGCCCCTCGCGGGCTCGTGTGTTTCTTGGCTAGTCCGTCGACGTTGGCGTGAGATTTACTGACAAAGCCAGATCGTCCCTCGTGTCGCCGGATCGAAGCGGAGTAGCTTCGCGGTCGATTGAATTCCTGTGGCAAAGCGCCGTATCGGACAAGCTTGGTCAGCGACGGGACACTGAAAGTCGCATGCCAGGCGGCCAGTTGCCGCAACACGTCGTGCGGCAGCATGGTCGACACAGATGTGAAAAGTACGCACGACCGCGTCCGGCGAAATGACCAGTTCAGGATGATCCAGCAAATGCTGAAAATAATCGACTCGCCACTGGCGCTCGTCGGCTTGCGGATCGTCGAAGGGGAGATCGTCGTCGCCGATCGGCAACTCATGCCAGTCTCGCTGGCCACGTTCATCATCGGC
>JALORD010000222.1 GCA_025459145.1 Pirellulaceae bacterium
CGGATGGAAGAAACCCGCGTCTGGCAGAAGATCGGCGGCGCGTGGAAGCATGTACACTTCCATCGGGCGGCAGGGTCGTGAACGCGCAATTTCACGATTGTCGGAAGATAAGCATGTAAAAGTAGAAAGTCGGCAAATAGAGCGATTGAAATAGGCTCAGGCCGACTCCCCAGGCCGCGGTCCGACGCGGTTGCCAGAACAGTGCGATGAAGCTGATTAACAATCCGGGTATCGCGAGGAATGCCAACGACATTCCCACAAATGAAATTTCATGGCCAAATGGGCCAATCATAAATCCGCCCAGGAGTGCCAAGAGAGAGATTGCAAGACCAAGGTTTCCCAAGCGATTTCGCGCACTCTGTGTGCCGGCCGTACAAGAAGTTGCAGGCGCGGCGTAAGGATTCAATTCCATTAACGGTTTAACCGGCGAAAAGTCACTGAGTTTCGATCACGAAACAACCGGGCATTCTGATCCATCACATATTCGCCAGCATCGCGATCAAGAAGAACAGCAGCACGCCCATCATGGTAACGATCCACAGGATCGACAGGATCATGCCGAGGATGTGGCCGGCGCGGGTCAAGCCTTCGCCCGTTGGGTCCATTCGACCGGCCTGAATCTCGCGCAGATCGGCCGCCCCCATCGCCCAGGCCATGAACGAGAAAATGGGGCAATTGACCACGAGGCCGAGAATCCCGAGCACGAGAATCAGCCCGCCGCGATGTGGCTGCAAATGGCGATAGTCCTGCGCAGGCCGCGGGCTTCCTGCTCGATCGGCAAAGGGCGAGGCTGCCTGAAAAGGCGTTCCTTGAAACGGTGTGGCAGAAGTGCGCGAGGAAGCCTGCGGACTGGAATATTGCGGCGCGCCGCCGAGTGCTGGAAAGACCGACGCCGCTCCGCTCCACGGTCCCTGGGCCGACTTTGCCAATAGGCAATCGGCCGCCAGCCGTCCTTCCAAAATCCAGCGATCGAGTTCCTCGCGGGTGACGGGACCGTAGGTCTGCCCCTCTGGAGTGCGCATGTACCAATTCGCAGCAGGCAGGACTGTCGTTTCGGCAAGCTCCGGGCCTGGGGCAGTCGTCACCTGATTGCACGCGGGGCAGCGCAGATTTTTACCGGCATGTTCTTCCGAAACTCGCAGCAGTTTGCCGCATCCCGCACACGCAATTTCGAGCGCCATCCTGAGATCTCCACTCACGATCCGAGTCGATCGCACCGGCGCACCGCCAGCGCCCGGCAGAATCTGCAGTCAACTTACAGCCTATTTCGGTTGCGGCGGGCGAACCTTGCCGGAAATTCGCCATAAAGTTGTGGGCCGGCCAGCGGGGACGGTAAGATCAGGGCTTACGGCAAATTAGCTTGCCCGTCCTGCCCGCCCGACGTGAACCGGCGGCCACCTATACGGTTGGTCGTGTTTCACGCCCCCGCCCGCGAAGTGAAGAGGATGCTGATGCCCCTTGCCCGACCTCTCCCGATGTCGCTTCGTCTGTCGATCGGTTTGTCCGCGGTGCTGACTGTCGCTGGAGTTGCCCGAAGTGAAGAGCCGCCAGCCAACGCAGAAGCCGCGGACAGCAAGGCTGCGATTAAATCCGCCGAAGTCGATCCAGCCCATGCCGAGAAAATGCAGGAGGGGCTGAGCCTTTTCAAATCGCAGGTCCGGAAAGTGCTCATCGACCAATGCGTCGATTGCCACGGCGGCGACGCGGTGGAGTCGGGCTTCGACCTCGCGACTCGCAAGGGGCTCTTGCGCGGCGGGGCCCATGGCCCGTCGGTTGTAATCGGCAAATCGGACGACAGCAACGTGTTCCGTTTCATCAGCCATCGTCAGAAGCCGTACATGCCCGAAGGGGGCGAGCGACTGCCGGAGGCGCAGATTGCGGCGATCGCGCGGTGGATCGATCTGGGCGCACCTTACGATCGGCCGCTGGTAGAAAACCCTCGCGATCCCGACGCTTGGACCGCCGCCGTCGTCCCGGACAAGGCCCGCGACTACTGGGCTTTTCGGCCGCTAGCAGCGCATGCGCCGCCGCCAGTGACCGACGAGTCCTGGATTCGCACGCCGATCGATCAGTTCGTCCTCGCGAAGCTGGAAGCCAGCGGCCTGACGCCGAACAAACAGGCCGAGCGACGGGCGCTCGTCCGCCGCGCCTGGTTCGATCTCGTGGGACTCCCCCCGCCCGCCGACGAAATCGCACGGATGCTGGGCCCAGCCGCGGATGGCACGGTGCTGAGTGACGGTGACTGGGATCGCGAGTATGAAGCGATGCTCGACCGACTGCTGGCATCGCCCCATTACGGCGAGCGGTGGGGACGACACTGGCTCGATGCGGCCCGCTTTGCCGAAAGCCACGGCTTTGAACAGGACTACGACCGGCCGCACGCCTATCATTTTCGGGACTTTGTCATCCAAGCGCTCAATGGCGACATGCCCTACGACCAGTTCGTCCGCTGGCAACTGGCCGGTGACGAACTGGCTCCCGAGGAGCCGCTGGCCCTGATGGCGACTGGCTTTCTGGGGGCCGGTGTATTTCCAACGCAGATCACCGCCAACGAAGTCGAACGGACGCGGTACGACGCCCTCGACGACATGGCTGCGACGACGGGCAGTGCGCTCCTGGGCCTGACGATCGGCTGTGCCCGCTGCCACGATCACAAGTTCGACCCGATTCCGCAGGCGGACTATTACCGCTTTGTCTCAACGTTCACGACCACCGTGCGGAGCAATATCGACGTCGACATGCACCCCGAGCAAACGCGCGAGCGTTTGGCCGCCTGGGAGAAGGAACACGCCCCGAAGGCCGCGGCCCTCGCGACTTTTGAAAAGGACGAACTGCCGACGCGGTTCGCGGCCTGGCTCGATTCTGACGAATTGCTGGGCGGTACCTGGCGGAAAGAAACTGACTGGTTCGTCCTGGACCAGCCGGCGAAGTTGGCCTCTCAGGGGGGAGCGACGCTCGCCGCCCAGGACGACGGCTCGATTTCGGTCACAGGCAAGAATCCTGACAACGATATGTTCACGATCGTGTCGCAACCGCTCGTGGCAGGACCGCGTATTCACGCTCTCCGGCTCGAGGCACTTCCCGATCCTTCGCTCGTTAAAAGTGGTCCAGGCCGGGCGGATAACGGCAACTTCGCCCTCAGCCGGATTCGCGTCTTTGTTGATTCCGTCGCTGCCGATACGGGATCGGAAGGTAAATCGCGCCGCGAAATTCGCCTCACGCAGCCGCAGGCCGATTTCCAGCAGAACGACAACAGCCTGTCGATCGCCGCCTCACTCGACGACGATCCCAAGACTGGCTGGGCGGTCGACCCGCAGTTCGGCAAGCGGCACTGGGCGACGTTTGCGATCGACGACTCGACGCCGCTCACACTGAGTGAAAATGAACAGCTCGTGTTCGAACTCGAGTTTGCCGTCAACACGAAGCACGCCCTCGGCCGTTTGCGGCTGTCGTACAGTTCGCGCGAGGGAGACGTCAAGCCAGACGGCGCATCGCGACCGGTGTCGCTGGTCAAAGCGCTCAACCAGATCGAGGGCGTCGGCTCGACGGCCTTGCTGTCGGATGGCGATCGAAAGGTATTGCACGACGAGTTCCGACGAAACGATCCCCTCTGGGGCAAGCTGTACGCAGAGGTTCAGGCCAGTCTATCCGCCAAGCCGCGGCCGGATTTCGTGAAGGTGATGGTCTGCAGCGAAGGAGTGACGCCGATCCGGCATCACACCCAAGGCGCCGACTTCTTCGAAGAGACCTACTTCCTGAAGCGAGGCGACAACGAACAGAAGATGGGGGTCGCCGAGCCGGGATTTCTGCAAGTCCTGTCGACCGCGCCGGCGGGCCCTCAGGCATGGCGACTGGCGCCGCCTCCCGGCTCCAAGCTGAGCTATCGCCGCTCGGCCCTGGCCGCCTGGATCACTGACACCGAGCACGGCGCGGGGAACTTGCTCGCGCGGGTGATCGCCAACCGCCTCTGGCATCACCATTTTGGCCGCGGGATTGTGGCCACGCCCAACGACTTTGGAGTGCAAGGAACGCCGCCAACGCATCCAGAACTGCTCGAATGGCTCGCCCAGGAACTGATTGCCAGCCAGTGGAAGCTCAAGCCGCTGCATAAACAGATCATGCTCTCTGCCGCCTACCGGCAAAGCAGCCAGTTCGACGAAGCCGACGCGAAGCTCGATCCGGAGAACCTCTGGCTGTGGCGGCGCGATCCGCAGCGCCTCGAGGCCGAAGTGATCCGCGACAGCATGCTCGCGGCCAGCGGCGCCCTTGACCGGACTCCGTTCGGCCCCGGCACGCTCGACGAAGCGCACCGCCGCCGCAGCATCTACTTCCAGATCAAGCGGAGCCAGCTCGTCCCGATGATGCAGCTTTTCGATCAACCCGAACCGCTCGTCAGCATCGGCAGCCGGCCAAGCACCACAATCGCGCCGCAGGCTCTGGCGCTACTCAACAGCCCGCATGTTCGCGGTTGGGCCAAGGAGTTTGCAGGACGGCTTGTGCCAGCTTTCGAAAAGTCCCCCACGGAGGCGGTGAAGCTGGGTTATCAGACCGCCATCGCCCGGCAGCCAGCGGAAGGGGAACTGGCTGCGGCAGTGGCGTTCCTTGAGTCCCAAGAGAAGTCATACGTCTCGAGCGGCAAAGGCGATGCTCGCGAGCTGGCGCTCGCCGACTTTTGCCAGGTTCTCTTCGGTTTGAATGAGTTCGTTTACATCGACTGAGCTGTTCGCGGACTCGCAACCAATAATGATCAACATGAACCAATTCTCGCCAGTATTTTCTCGCCGCCAACTCCTCGCCCAGGCCGGCGGCGGAGCCGGGTTGCTCGCCTTAGCGTCATTGCTCGCCGAGGAAGGCCTGCTCGGTGGTCGGGCGCAAGCTGCGGAAGACGCAGCCGCGGGCGCTGCCGCCGATCCGCGGCTGAATCCGCTCGCGCCGAAGAAGAGCCATTTTCCTGCGAAGGCCAAGAACGTCATTTGGCTCTTTATGAACGGCGGGCCAAGTCAGGTCGACACCTGGGACCACAAGCCCGAACTGGCCAAGCGCGACGGCCAGGAACTCGAGGGTTTCGACAAAAACACCGGTTTCTTCACCGGGCAGGTCGGCCCGGTAATGAAGTCGCCGTTTTCGTTCGCACAGCATGGCCAGTCCGGCATGTGGGCCAGCGAGATTTTTCCCGGCATGGCCCAGCACGTCGACGACATGGCGTTCCTGCACGGCTGTTACACCGGCTCGAACAACCATTCGCCCGCCCTGTTCATGATGAACACGGGAACGACGCGGATGGGGCATCCGTCGGTCGGCTCGTGGGTGACGTACGGCCTCGGAAGCGAGAGCCTCAATCTGCCCGCCTTCGTCGCGATGACCGATCCGCTCGGCCGCGGTCTGCCCAAAGGATATTCGCAAAACTGGTCGGCCGGCTTTCTGCCGAGCGTCTATCAGGGAACCTGGCTCAAGCCGCAGGGGGATCCGATCGACAATCTTTACCGACCGGCCGAACAGAACGATGCCCAGCAGCGAGCCGCGCTCGACCTCCTCAAGCAACTCAACCAGCAGCATCTGGCCCACTCGCCCGAGGAACTGGAACTGGCCGCACGGATCGAAAGTTTCGAGCTCGCCTATCGGATGCAGATTGCCGCGCCCGAAGCGATCGACATCAACGACGAGCCCGAGCACATCCACAAGCTGTATGGCGTCGGCGAAAAGCGGTGCGACCATTTCGCGCGGCAGTGCCTCGTCGCCCGCCGGCTGGTCGAGCGGGGCGTCCGCTTCGTGCAGATTTACTCCGGCGGCATGGAAAACGAGCGAAGTTGGGACGGCCACCAGAACATCAAGGACAACCACTCGCAGTTCGCCGGCGAAACCGACACGCCCATCGCGGGGCTCCTCGCCGATCTCAAGCAGCGGGGCCTCCTCGATAGCACGCTCGTCGTCTGGGGGGGCGAATTTGGCCGCCTGCCGATCGTGCAAAAGGGTGGCACCGGCCGCGATCACAATCCGCACGCTTTCACCTACTGGCTCGCCGGCGGCGGCGCCAAAGGGGGCGTACGGCATGGCGCGACCGACGAGCTCGGCCACAAGGCAGTCGACGGGCGGGTGCACGTGAACGACCTGCACGCCACGATTCTGCACCTCCTGGGCCTCGAACACACGCGGCTCACATTCCGCTACAGCGGCCGCGACTTCCGGCTGACCGATGTGGCGGGTCATGTGGTGAAGGAAGTGCTGGCGTAGTCGTCGTTTGCCGCAGAGCGCCTTCGGCCTGTTGTCAGGGACTTATGCCGTGCGCTTTATGAACGTGAGGCTTCGCTATGAAGACACTGAGACCAGAAGCGCGTGTGGCCATTGGCCTGGGAATCGTACTTGCCTTGAGCGCAGTGCGATTTCCACTGACACATTCCAGGACCGATGGATATGAGCAGATTGGCTTTCCTTGGGCGTTCTACGAGCAAGGCGGATTCGCGTTTCGTCAGCACTTTTTCGTCCATTGGCTAATCGCAGATATTCTGGTCGCATTCATCATCGCATGGCTGATTGGCTTTTTGCCGAGAAAGGGCATTTTCGGGCTCCTCCATTGGGCAAGGTCTTGGGGCACGCCACAGGCGGATTGAAACCTTTCACTCGGCCTCACGCCGGGCCGTGAATCACAACCGTCTTGAGCTCGGTCATCTCCTGCACCGCGTATTTCGGCCCTTCCTTGCCGAAGCCGCTCTCCTTCAGGCCGCCGTAGGGCATCAGATCGGCTCGCCAGGCCGGGCCCCAGTTGATATGCAGATTGCCCGCGTCGACGCCGCGGGCGAAGGCAAGCGCCGCATCGATATCCTGCGTGAAGATTCCCGCCGACAGGCCGTAGCGTGAATCGGTGGCCAGCGCAATCGCCTCGGCCAGCGAGCCTACGGATGTCATGCCTACCGCCGGGCCGAACAATTCATCGCACGAGACACGCATTGTAGGACTCACGTCGGCGAGCAGTGTCGGCTGGACGAGCGTCCCCTTTCGCGAACCGCCGCAAACGACGCGGGCTCCCTGCGCGCGGGCCTCGTCGATCCACGCGACGACGCGTTCGGCGTCCCGCTCGCGAATCATCGGCCCCATCTTCGTCGCCGGGTCGAGCGGATTGCCCGCGGCAAGCTGCGGCACTTTCTCCGCCAGCAGATCGATCAGATCACGGTATGCCCGCTCCATGGCAATCACCCGTTGGGTAGAGATGCAAACCTGTCCGGCATTGCCATACCCGCTGGCGAGCACGGCAGCCGCCACTTTCTCGAGATCGGCATCCGGCAGCACAACGAGCGGGCTATTGCTCCCCAGTTCCATCGTCACCCGCTTGATGCCGGCCGCGGCGCAGATTTTCTGCCCAACCTCGACGCTTCCCGTGAAGCTGATCTTCCGCACGCGCGCGTCGGCGGCAATCGCCTGCCCCACCTCGCTGCCGCTCCCGACAAGGCAATGAATCGCCAGCGGCGGCAGCCCCGCTTCGAGCAGGATCTCGACCAGTTTGAGCGCCGAGAGAGGCGTATCGCTCGCCGGTTTGACGATCACGGCGTTCCCCGCAGCCAGGGCCGGACCGACTTTGTGACACACGAGATTCAGCGGAAAGTTGAAAGGCGTGATTGCCGCCACCACGCCGCATGGGATTCGCAAGGTGAAGCCGAGCCTCCCCGCTCCGCCGGGTGCTCCGTCGAGCGGCAGTACCTCGCCCGACAGCCGCTTCGCCTCCTCGGCGGACAGTTCGAGCGTTTCGGCCGCCCGCGTTACCTCAAAAACTCCCTCGGTCAGCGTCTTCCCTTCTTCGAGGCTGATCATCCGGCCCAATTCCTGCTGCCGGGCCAGCAGCATGTCGGCCGCCCGCCGGAGAATCTGAAAGCGGTCGTAGCCGGGTAGCTGTCGCATGATGCGCGCTCCTTCGACCGCCGCCGCCAGAGCCGCTTCAACATCGTCATGGCGAGAGGCACCGTGTCGACTAGCGAGCCATCGTAGGGATGCCGCACTTCGAGTTTGCGTTCGCGGTCGTGCCACTGGCCGGCAAAGTAGAGACGCATGGGGCAAATTCCGGTTTTGGAGCGCGGCCAAATCGCCGATTTTCGAGGGCTCGGAAAAAGTTTTAAGTCATTGTGGCGGAAGGGGTTAACTGCCGCTAGCGGAAAAGTCCGTGACCAGACTAGTCAAGCCCCTCGCGATACTCCCAGCACCGGGACACGAGTCCCACGGACGAGTCTCTCCCGCAAGTTGACCGTCCATTCGATCCACCTCTGTGAAGGGAGTATGTCATGCAGAGCTACGAAGTGCACTCGGGTCCGCTCAAGATCTTCATCCTGGCCGAAACGGCCTACGACGCGGCTCTCGAAGCGGTCCGCTGGTGGGATGACTCGGCCAGCCAGGAGCGATGCGGCGCCGAGCATCGGGCCCGTCTCGATCCCGCCGTCGAGGTTCGGATGGCGGACGGCCCGTCGCGCCGCAAGAGCCGCATCGCCCGCACGTTTCCCACGGTCAATCTGCTCGCTCGGGCGGCCGGCCACAGCCGGAGCGAAGTCTGGTCGCGTCTCTTGCGAGAGAAGATCGGCAGCCTGAACTAAAGAATTCCTCCATCGCGTTTTTCCAATAGACATCGGTTCACAACAAGTTAAGGAATCTCCTCATGCCTAAGTACTACGTTCAATCGGGAAATCTGAGCCTCGTGACCACGGCCGCCACCAGCCGCAGCGCCGCGGTCTGGGCTGTGCACCGGGCCTTGTCGCCGACGCTCAGCTTTTTGTGCGAAGAGCCGACGGGTGAGCGCGTGAGCCCCGAACTCGACGAAACGATTCGCGTCAGCGAGCAGGGTTTCGACCGGCCGGATTGCCTCGTGCTCGATACGCTGGATGTTGTCACCGAGTGGAATCAGCTCTTGCTGGCGGTCGATCGGCTGCAGAAACGGCTGGCGGCTGCAGAGTAGGCATAGAACGGGGCACTCGCGATGAGCTCACGGGGAAGTGCCGGACGAGGAGTCTGCGGTGCTCGATGCTGGTCGCGACGCGTATAGCCAGCGGGCCAGACACCCGCCGGCAACGGCGATGAGGAGCGTCCAAAGGGAGTGTGCGACATTGTTGAATTCGTCCAGGCTCGGTCCGACGAGGACGGGAACAGTTGCGTGACCGCCGAGGCTGCCAAAAGGGTCTCCTGCACCTCCAGAGGGCCCGCCGCCATATTGTCCGCCTCCATAACCGGACATCATCATGCCGCCGCCGTATCCTCCCATGCCATCCATCGAGTCGCTGCCGAGAACTTGCTGCTCGGTATGCAGGGCACCCACTTTGACCAACAGGTTGTACGCCCAGGTGCTGGCCTTTGTCGTCGCCAGGTTGTAGGGCCGAAAAGGATGGTCGACGAATTGGTTCGTCATGCCGCTGCTGATCCAACCCACCAGCAAGAGCAGCGTATAGAGTCCGCCGAATAGGGCAAAGCCAATCCAGTACGCCTGTTCTCTACCACGGCGAAAAATCACGAGCAGGATCGCCGTCGCCAGGGTCAGCAGCACTGCGGCCTGGGCCATGCCAACCCAGGCGGCGGACGCATTGCGGAGCGCGACGCAGGCCAGCCCAACCGCGGCCGTCCAGATGAGAATGTGCCGGATCGAAAATCGCCAAGCCGCGCGCGGAGCGGCGTTAATCCTGTTTGTGGTTGGAGCGCTTGGTTCCATCGGTGGTTGCGGCCTTCCCGCTGGCGGACCGGGCAAAAAACTGCGCCGGCCGATTGTCCCCCGCTGGCGAGTATAGCGAAGTGGCGGGGGCGGGGGAAATTCAGGCCCTGATCGGGCTTGCCTCCACAGTTCTTTTTGCCCTGGTCAGGCGGTCCTTGCTGCAGCGGATCGGCGAAAAAACTTCTCCGGTTTTCGTCTCTCGGCTTGCAATCCTAGTTTTAGCGCATACAATCGGACAATTAGAGCTACACTTGCTGGGCCGTTATTTCCGATAAACCCTTTCGCCCTCTTTCCTACGGCGCCGCCATGAGCAAATCCAAATCCCAGCCCAAATCGGCCTCCAAATCTTCCGCCAAAGCAGCTTCTGCCAAGGCGGAGCCCAGTACGAAGGCGGAGTCCAGTACGAAGGCAGAGCCCAAACCGGCTCCCCGGAAGCGCGGGCGGCCGCGGATCGACACGATCACCACCTCGCAAAAACGCGTTCTCAAGGGCATTGAGGACTGCATGCACGCGCACGGCTATCCTCCGACCATTCAGGAACTGGCCGACGAACTGTCGATCACCGCCCCCAGCGTGCACGGCCTGATCAAACAGCTCGAGCGCAAGGGATACCTCAAACGCGACAGCCGCAAGGCCCGCGGGCTGAACGTCGTCTATTCGTCGGAGCATCCTCTCCTCGGGCTCGTCGAGATCCCGCTGGTGGGCATGGTCGCCGCCGGACAGCCGCTCATGGCGCAGGAGAACATCCTGGGGAATATCCTCGTCGACAGCCGCTTGATCCGTTCGGCTCCCTGCTTTGCCCTCCGCGTGACAGGCAACAGCATGAAGGACGCGCAGATCAACGCGGGAGACATCGTCATCGTGCGGCAGCAACCGCTCGCTCAGCACAACGACATTGTCGTGGCCCAGATCGACGGCGAAGCGACGGTCAAACGGCTCTACCTGCAGGATTCGGTGATCGAACTGCGCCCCGAGAATACGCGCTATCGGCCGATTCGGATTACCCCCGAAAATGACCTGCGCATTCTGGGGAAAGTGGTCGCCGTCCAGCGGCCGAAGAATCCCCCGCTCGATTAGTCGCTCCCCGGCTGTTCGGTCCTTCGTTTCGATTGTTGAAGGCCGTCCGCGCGCTTGCGCGCGGGCGTCTCCGCTTGCTGCTGCGCGGTATCCGATGCTCGCTTCCTCTTCAGTTTCCCGCGACCTGCCTCCGAGCCTCGCCGATTTGCGGCAAGCGCTCGACAAGCTCTGTGGTCCGCGTGCGGGCGGCGAGGTGGAGATCCTGTCGACCGGCGCACCGGTTCTCGATCGGTGCTTGCCGCTCGGCGGACTGCGTGCGGGGTCGCTGGTCGAGTATCTCGGCGGCGGGGGGAGCCTCGCGCTCGCGGCGGCGCGGGTTGCTTGCCAAAGCGGGCGGGCCCTTGTCATCGTCGACCGAGCGGGCCGGTTCTATGCCTCGGCGGCGGCGAGCTTGGGCCTGGACCTCGCGCAGCTGGTGCTCGTCCGGCCGGCCACCGCGGCCGACGAGTTGTGGACGCTGACCGAGGCGCTGCGCTGCCCGGGGATCGGCGCGGTGTGGTGCGTTTGTCCGCGGCTGGCGCAGCGCGATTTTCGCCGGCTGCAACTGGCGGCCGAAACCGGCGGCACACTCGGCCTCTTGATGCGTCCTGCCAAGGTGCGTTCGCGGCCGACTTGGGCCGAGGTGCAGTGGCTCATCGAACCCCAGCCCGCCCGCGAGCGATGGCGAATGCGCGTCGAGCTCGTGCGTTGTCGCGGCGCTCACGAAGGGCAGAGTGTGCTCGTGGAATGGGACGAAACTTCAGGAACCTGGCAGGAGGCAGACCATGCGAATTCTCTGCCTTCATCTGCCGAACTGGCCGGTGCAGCGCCTGCTCGTCGCCGAACGGCAACGTGATCCGCACCAGCCGCTCTTGCTCCACGCCCGCGATTCGCGGCGTGGGCAGTTGGTGACCGCCTGCAATGCGGCCGCTCGCCGGCGCGGCGCTCGTGCGGGAATGCCGCTGGCTGAAGCGACCGCACTCCTGGGGGACTACGGCCAGACCGCACCGGCCGATCCGGTGGCCGATCTGGCGGCACTCGCGCAACTGGCTGAGCGGTGCGAACGCTACAGTCCGCATGTCGGCTGGGAAACGACCGATCCGGCGCCGCCGCAGAACCCCCGTTCGCTCCTGCTCGATATCACGGGAATCGGCCGCTTGTTCGGAGGTGAAGAATTGCTCTTGGCCGAAATCCAAGAGGAGTTCGAGCAGCTCGGGTATGCACCGCGGATCGCGATCGGGGCCACGATCGGCGAGGCCTGGGCGGTTGCGCTGGCTCCGCGCGAACAGGCCGCAACTCGCGATCTGGCGGCGCTTCCCATCACGACGCTCCGCCTGCCCGACGAAACGATCGACCTGCTCGCGCAACTGGGGATTACCACCGTCGGCGAGCTGTGTGGATTGCCGCGAGCGAGTTTCAAAGCTCGCTTCGGCGAAGTGCTGCTCCGCCGGCTCGATCAACTGACGGGCCAGGCGGCTGAGACGATTCTTGCCTATCGTCTTCCCCCGGAGTTTGTCGCCGAACGCGTGCTGGAGTATCCGGCCGACAGCCGGCCGCTGGTCGAGAAGGTGGTGGCCAGCCTGATCGAGCGGCTGGCCAGCGATCTGGCTGCCCGGCGGCACGGAGCGATGCAGCTTGTTTGCCGCCTGGCGGGGCGGCCGCCGCTCGTGCTCGAAGTGGGCCTCTTTCGTCCCTCGGCCGATCCGCGGCATCTGCGGCAACTCGTCGAGATGCAGCTGGAGCAGCCGCTGCCCGGTCCGATCGGCCGGATCACGCTCTCGGCCCCGCTCGTCGCGCCGCTGGAAAATCGGCAGCAGGAGCTGTTCGGCGGCAGCCGGCACGAGGCCGAGCGGCAATTCGAACTGCTCGTCGATCGGCTGCACAGCCGCTTGGGAGCCGCTGCCGTATTGCGGGCACAGCTTACCGCCGATCCGCTTCCCGAGCGGGCCGTCGAGGAAGTGCCGTACCTGCCAGCGAGCCGGAGTCGGTCGAAAGCGCAGCGCCTGCCGCGGCCGGGCCGTCCGCTGTTGCTATGCTCGCCGCCGGAAGCGCTCGACGCCTCGTCGGTCGTTCCCGATGGACCGCCGGTAGCGTTCTGGCGCGAGCGCGAGCAAGAGCGGGTCGCACGCTGGTGGGGGCCCGAGCGGATCGAGAGCGGCTGGTGGCGCGGACCGAGCGTCCGGCGGGACTATTACCGGGTCGAGACCGAGACCGGCCGGCGGTACTGGCTCTTTCGCGATCTGTTCGATGGCCGGTGGTTTTTGCACGGGGAGTTCGATTGAACGAGCAGGCCGACGAGCCGACATGGTTGCGATTTCGCGCAGGGAATGCGTTCGATGTATGCCGAGTTACACTGCAAGACGAACTTCTCGTTCCTCGAAGGGGCGTCGCATGCCGATGAGTTGGTCGCCCGGGCGGCGGAACTTGGCTATGCGGCGATTGCTGTTACCGACCGGAGCAGTCTGGCGGGTGTGGTGCGGGCTCATATTGCCGCGAAGGAGCATCAACTCAAGCTGCTGATCGGCGCCGAACTGCATCCGCTTGATGCCGCTCCCGTCGTCCTGTGGGCTACCGATCGGGCTGCGTATGGCCGACTCTCCCGACTGCTGACAGTGGGCAAGCGGCGGGCACCCAAGGGAGAGTGCCAGCTCTCGCTCGACGATATCGGCGAGCACGCAGCGGGGCTCGTGGCCGGAGTGATTCCGGCCGAGAATGGTTCCGCTGGCGAACTAGCTACGGCCGAGTCGCTGCTCGCCTATCGCGAGATCTTTGCCGATCGCGGCTATCTGCTCGCGGAACTCGTACGCGGCGGCGACGATGCCCGCCGGCTGGCCGCTCTCGATGCTCTTTCGCGCCAGACGCGGCTGCCGCTCGTTGCGGCGGGGGATGTGCACTATCACACGCCCGCCCGACAGCCGCTGCACGAGGTGCTGACCGCGATTCGCCTGGGAACGACGGTCGATCGGCTTGATACGCGGTTCGCCAACGCCCAGCGGCATTTGCGGCCGCTCGAAGATCTCTTGCGCGTCTATCAGGGCGAGCGGACCTTCCTGCGGCGGACGCTGGAGATTGCCGAGCAGTGCATGTTCTCGCTCGACGAGCTGCGGTACGAGTATCCCGAAGAGCTGGCACCCCCAGGGCTTTCGGCCTACGAACATCTCGTGCAGCTCACCTGGCGAGGAGCAGCCGAGCGCTACCCGGCGGGTGTGCCCGACAAGGTGCGCAAGCTGATCGAGCACGAACTGGCGATCATTCGTTCTCTGCACTACGAAGCGTACTTTCTCACGGTATGGGATCTCGTGCGGTATGCCCGTTCGCGCGGCATTCTCTGCCAGGGACGCGGTTCGGCGGCCAACTCGGCGGTCTGCTATTGCCTCGAGGTGACCAGCGTCGATCCGGAGCGGGCAGACCTCTTGTTCGAGCGGTTCATCAGCCCCGAGCGGAACGAAGCGCCGGATATCGATGTCGATTTCGAGCACGAGCGGCGCGAGGAAGTGCTGCAGTATCTGTACGAGAAGTACGGCCGCGAGCGGGCCGGGATGACCGCGGTGGTGATCACCTACCGCACCCGCAGCGCGATTCGCGATGTGGGGAAGGCGCTCGGCCTCTCACTCGATCGGGTCGACGCGTTGGCCAAGCAGGTCGAAGGACGCGAACTCGACCGGTCCACCAACCTGCCGACCAAGACCGACAAGCACGAAGATCCCCAGCCGCCGCGGCCCTCTTTCACGCCGCCCCCCCAGCCCGCGACACCGACCGAGGTGCTCGCCCGCCGCACGCAGGAAGTGGGCATCGATCCCGAGTCGGAAGCCGGCCGCCGGCTGATCTACCTGGTCTGCGAACTGGTCGGGTTTCCCCGGCACCTGTCGCAACACGTCGGCGGAATGGTGATCACGCGGGGGCCGCTCTGCGAACTGGCCCCGATTGAAAACGCCGCGATGCCCGGGCGAACCGTGATCGAGTGGGACAAGGACGACCTCGACGAACTGGGGATTCTCAAGGTCGATTGCCTCTGCCTGGGGATGCTCACGGCGATTCGTAAGTGTTTTGCCCTGATCGAGCAGCATCACGGCCGGTCGCTCTCGCTCGCTTCGATCCCCGCCGAAGATAAGGCGGTGTACGACATGATCTGCAAGGCCGACACGATCGGCCTCTTTCAGATCGAAAGCCGGGCGCAGATGAGCATGCTGCCGCGGCTCAAGCCTCGGACCTTCTATGACCTCGTGATCGAAGTGGCCATCGTCCGCCCCGGGCCGATCCAGGGGAATATGGTCCATCCGTACCTGCGGCGCCGCAATGGCGAGCAACCGCCCGATTATCCAACACCAGAAATTGGCGAGGTACTTAAGAAAACGCTCGGCGTTCCGCTCTTTCAGGAACAGGCGATGCGGCTGGCGGTCGTCGCGGCGGGCTTTACGCCCGGCGAGGCCGACCAACTGCGGCGGGCGATGGGAGCTTGGCGGCGCCCCGGCATCATCGACCAGTTTCGCCTCAAACTGCTCGAGGGGATGACCCGCCGCGGCCTGTCGCAGGAATTTGCCGACCAGGT
>JALORD010000223.1 GCA_025459145.1 Pirellulaceae bacterium
GCTGTCGTCGGGGAGCACTTCCAAACGCAATGCCGTGATGCCGACAAGTTCGGTTACGGCTTCGATCGTGTACACATCGGAAAGTTTGTTCGTCCCGCTGGCCAGGTAGGAGCCGTCGGATTGCCGCGTAAGCGAGGCGCCGTGCTTCGAGGTGGCCGCCTGGATCTCGAGCGGCTCCCACACGGCGGCCAGCATGCCGAGTTGCGCTTCCCAAGCTCGCTGCGCTTCGGCCAGTTGCGACGTTTCGTACTCCGTGCGGCGCTTTTGAAGCTCGGCAAGTCGCGTGTTGTGGGCCGCTTGGGCTGCCTGGAGCGCCGTGGCCTCTTCTGGCGACGGAGCGAGGATGTCGGCCTCCTCGAGGCTGTTGAACAATGCGTACAGCTGATAGTACTCGCGCTGCGTGATTGGGTCGTACTTGTGCGTGTGGCACTGGGCACAGCCGACAGTCATTCCGAGCCAAATCGTTCCCAGCGTGTTCGTCCGGTCGACGGTCTTCTTCACGCGGTCTTCCTCGGGGTCGATTCCTCCCTCGGTATTGTGCAGCGTGTTGCGGTGCAGGCCGCTGGCAATCTGCTGTTCGAGCGTCGCGGCTGGCAGCAGGTCGCCGGCCAACTGCTCGACAGTGAATTGATCGTAAGGCAAGTCGTCGTTTAGCGAGGCAATCACCCAGTCGCGGTAACGCCACGCAAAGGGCCGCGGGCGGTCTTTCTCGTAACCATCGCTGTCGGCATAGCGGGCCAGGTCGAGCCAATGCCGTCCCCAGCGTTCGCCAAACCGGGGCGACGCGAGCAAGTGATCGATCAGCCGTTCGGTCGCGTCGGGACGCTCATCCGCCACGAACGCATCGACCTCGGCCGGCGTCGGCAGCAGGCCCGCGAGATCCAGATACAGTCGGCGAATGAGCGTCGCCCGGTCGGCCGAGGCGGACGGCTCGATCGATTCCTTGTGCAGACGGTCCAGGATGAACGCATCAATGGCTCCCCTCGGCCAACTCGAAGGCTCCACCGGAATCAGCGGCTGACTTACGGGTTGCAGCGACCAGTGGCGCCCCTCCGCGGCCAAGAGTTCGGACTCGTCGGGCCATTTGGCTCCCTGGTCGATCCAGGCTCGCACGCGGGCAATCTCGTCGGGTGCGAGCGGTTCCCCCTTGCCGACTGGCGGCATGCGGCCGAAATCTTCGTCCGTGCCGGCGATCACCCGCGCGAGCCGGCTGTCCGCGCTTTTGCCGGGGATGATCTCGGGACCGCTATCGCCACCGGCCAGGGCAAGTTTTTTCTGGTCGAGCCGCAGGCCTCCCTCCTGGACTTCTTCGCCGTGACAGGAGAAGCAATGCTTGCGCAAGAGGGGCTGTATCTCGCGGGCGAAGTCAACGGGCGCTGCGGCACCCGGAGCGGCGGGTTCCTCCGCTCTCCCTGGGGTCAGGCATTGAAGCAGTAGGGCAAGAGCGATTAACTCGCAAAACGCACCACTTAGCAAACGGGAGGAACGGGCTGACATTCTCCGAAGTCCTGCCAGTGAGAATGACGGAGGGTCCCCGCACGGCAAATCGCCCAGGCGAGGTGTGGGCGTCGCGGGGAGGATCACTAGCGAGGCCCGGAAAGTCCGTCTATTGGAACACTCCACGCTAGCGGAGTCAAATCGAACCGGCGCAACGAGGTCCGACTTCGCCCTTCGGCGCGCGGGGGCCACGCGCCTTGATTACGGGTCCCAGCGGCAAGGCCACCGATCGAAGTTGTGCGGCCGCCTACGACGCCGTCACGGCACGCAATCCGTCGTGCAGGTGAATCTGCCCTGAACCGGCGGCTTGGGCGGATTCGAGGGCCTGATAGGCTCGGCGGAGCACGCGTTGCGGATCGTTCCCCTCGATGATCTCGGCCACACCGGCGACGATCGACAGTTTGACGCGCCCAGCCGCCACCGGCATGTCGTGCCGTTCGATGGCCGTTCGCAATCGGCCGGCCACTCCCGCCCCGTCGGTTACGAGCGATCCAGGTAGCAGGATCGCCAGGCCGTCGTCTTGCCAGCGGGTGAGCAGGTCCATATCGCGGAGTACGGCCCGCGCGAGTTGATAGACGATACGCATCACCGTCTGCTGCGACTCGCTCGCCGGCCCTGTTTCGCCCGGGGGAAAGCTGACGCGGACGAGCGATACTGAGAATGTCGTACCTCCCCGCTTCCACTCCGCAACGCGGCGGGCCAGTTGCGTGACGAAAGTGGCGTCGGCAAATTGCTCGGCGGCCAGCGCCACAGCCTCGGCCCGCGGGGGCGGAGCGTCGCTGGACAGCGCCGGGGCCAGTTCCGGTGCGTCGGGCCCGAGCCGCTGTAGGCGATCCCCTAGATGCCAGTAGGCACTGTCCCGGCCGTCGAGTTTGGCGGCGTAGAGCGCTTCGTCGGCTCGCTTGAGCAACGTCTCGGGGTCATCGCTCGCGAAGATTTCGGTCATTCCCATGCTGGCCGTGATCCGGAGGGCCCGCCCGTCGATCAACACATCGGTCTGGCTAATCGCGTAGCGCATTTTTTCGGCGCGGGACATGACGGCGGCGCTCTTGGCTCCCGGAAAAACGACGGCAAATTCCTCGCCTCCAAAGCGAGCGACGGCATCGCTGCCGCGGGCGTGTGCCAGGAGTACGTCGGCCAGCCGCTTGAGAGCCTGATCGCCCGCCAGGTGGCCGTGCGTGTCGTTAAACCGTTTGAAGTGGTCGACATCGAGCAGCATGATCGTCGCCGGACGTCCCTGCACGCGAAACTCGGTGATCAGCCGCTGCAGTTCTTCGTCAAGCCCGCGGCGATTGAGCAGCCCCGTGAGGGCATCGGTCTTCGAGGCGACAGCGACGTCGTTGATCTGTCGCTGCTGCGCTTGCAGGCGCAGCTCCGCCTGGGCCAGCCTCTGATGCGTCTGCTGATTAAGGACCAGCAGCTTGCAGACGGCGGCGGCGACAGCCGACACGTCGCCATGTTCGATGGCCCGCAATTCCTCATTGACGGTCTGCAGGTTCCCGCTGTGATGGCTCACTTCACTCGTGACGGCGGCAGTAATCTCGGCGAGACGGCTGAAGAGTTCCACCGCCGTGCCGACATCGTGCTGCGACAGGGGCTCGGACGCTGACGGTTTGGCGATGGCCGTTTCGACCCGCGGAGCGACGCCGTCGCCGGCGACAGCATCCGCGGAACTCCATCCAATCCACTCGGCCAGCTTACGGGGAAACTTGGAGATCATGGTCAGGTGTGGGGCAAGCGACATGAGGGGTGGTTCGCCCGGCACCCAGGCGTGGGGCCGCCGAGCCGGAAAATCTAGGTTACGCGGCGCGCCCAAGTCCAAGCAGTGGCTGGATTTCCTGCGAATCGTGAGCGTGCGAATTTGTGTCAGGTGAGTTCACTGCGACCGCTTCTCAGGGAAAGGCGGTAGTCCGCTTCCCACGTGGGGGAGTACGGCGGTGCCAATTCGGCTCGTTGTGCCGTCTGGGCCGATTGTTCCGGGCGATTTCCCCTGTGGTCCGCATTTCCCGCGGACACCAGCCGCCGGCTTCCCGGGACGACGTTTTTGCGCACAATCAAAGACCGCTGCGTCCTGCGGACCACTTTTCAACCGAGTTTCTACCGATGCTTCGCGGCTGCCTGCTGGCCCTGGCTCTGTACGCGGTATTGGCGGTCGGATACTTCTATTGGATCGATCGCGTCTTTGAGCCCCCCGGCAGCCTGATCGGGGCGGGGGTCTTGGCCCTGGTCGTCTTCTTATCGATCGGTGCGCTGATGAACGCCCGTAATGCCTGGCGCGACGGGTCGCTCCTGGCAGGGGCTCGCATGTCCCTGGGGCCGCGCGAGGGAAAGCTATTTGCCATCGCTGGCAAGATCTATCCCATCGATCAGCCGCTCCTGGCCCCGTTCAGCGGCAAAGAATCGGTCATCGTCGAGTACGATCTGTCGCGACATCGGCGGCCCACGGGGACCTCCGATCAGGAAAACACCGGTTCCGATTTTGCCGGATTCCTGATGGTCCCCGCGGTGATTCGATCGGAATCGCGCGAGATCAAGCTGCTCGGCTATCCGATACTCGAGGATTTCGGCGACATTCCGGCCACCTCGTATGCGGCGGCCCGGCGGGCTATCGACTTTCTGACGACGCGCGAATTCGAGGATCGCACCGGTCTCAAGATGGTGACGGTCCTGGGGGTGTTCGGCGATGTCTGGTCGGACGAAGACGGGTATGTCGAGAAGAATCTCCGTCTGGGAAGCGTCCCGCTCACGGAGTTGTTCCCTCCAGAGCTCGAAGCCGAAATCGACCGGCAGATGGGGTTGTCCGGCGAAGCGGGCTCGTCGCCGCTATCAGGCGACGATGAGGAACTCGAGGATGAAGATCTAAACGACGAAGATCTTGACGACGAAGAACTCGAAGACGATGAGTTCGACGATGAAGACGACGACACGGCCGACGAGGTAGCCACTTCCGCACGCCCTGAGATTCCGCGGATGACCGAGAAACGCGTGGCGGTGGGCGAGTCGGTTTGTGCCATCGGCATCTACAACGAACTGCGGGGCGGACTCTTGCCGCCGCGGGGGAGCACCCAGCCCAATCGACTGATTCGCGGCACCGCCGAAGGACTCGAGAAAAAATCGCGCGCCGCCCTCAAGGGGAACCTCTTTGGCGGGCTCTTCTTTCTGGTGATGTCGCATCTGGTCACGTTCGGCATCATGCAGATCTATCTGCATTCCGACGAATTGGCCGAGCGGCGCGAGAGCGAGTCGTCCGACGCCGTCGCCAAGGGAGACATCGCCCGGCTCGAGGGGCTGGTGCGGCGCGGAATGGACGTGAACCACCGCGATGCCAGCGGCGCGCCGCTGCTCGTCAAATCGCGCAGCGTCGAAGTGACATCGTGGCTGCTCGACCATGGCGCCGATCCCGACCTGGCCGATGCGGACGGGATGACGCCGCTGATGATCGCCGCCCGCTACGGACTCGTCGACATTGCCCGCCGCTTGGTCGCGGCGGGGGCCGATGTCAGCCGGCAGGATAGCTCGGGCGACACCGCCCTCGACGAGGCCCGGCGCGCCCAGAACCACGACATCGCGGAGCTGATCGAACGAGCTGCCGATCGGCCAGCGAGTCCGTAGTGCCGGTGCGGCTTTCGGCCCGCAGTCGGTTTGCTACACTTGGCGGCTGTCCGGCGGCGGATGCTGCCGCTCCTCTCCCGCGACTCCCTTGTTCAGCAATTTAACGATGAGCACCGAGCGCCACGCCCGCTATGCCGCCGCCCTCGATTTCGCCGAGGGGCAGGTCGCCGCCCTGATTGAAAAGTATCCCGACTTCTTTCCGATGTACTCGGTCGGAGGCAAGTGGCATCACACGGGCGAATTGTGGACCCATTGGACCGACGGGTTCCTCGGCGGAATGATGTGGCAGTTCTACCTGCGACAAATGGGCCCGGCCGCCGCATGTTCCGGTAGTTCGCGTGGCGCCGCTTTCTGGCGCAAGCGGGCCGAGCACTATTCAAAACTGCTCGAACATCGGCAGCACGACCGGAACGTCCACGATCTGGGGTTTTTGTTCCTCAGCACCTATTTGCCCTGGTACGAGCTGACTGGGGACCAGCACTTGCACGAGGTGCTGATTCAGGCCGGGCGAACGCTGGCGATGCGGTTCAAAGAGAAGGGGCAGTATCTCCGTTCATTCGTCGCTGATGAGTCGCTGTTCATCGACATCATGATGAATGTCCCGATCATCTTCTACGCGGCGAATGAAACGGGCGATAAGGAACTTGCCCGCGTGGCGACGGCGCACTGCTTGACCACCCGCGACACGATCGTCCGCCCGGACGGCTCCACAGCCCACGAGGGAATCTTCGACCTTGCAACCGGCCAGTTTCTCCGGCAGACGACACACCAGGGACTCGCTGGCGATTCGGCCTGGGCCCGCGGCCTCGCCTGGTCGCTCTATGGCTACAGCAAGTGCTACGCGCTGACGGGAGAGCCCCAGTTTCTGGAAGTCGCCGAGCGAAACGCCCGTTACTGGATTGACCACCTGCCGGCTGACAAAGTTCCTTACTGGGATTTTAGCGCGGATCTCTCGCAGCCCGCTCCGTGGGGAGCGCAAAAGGAATCGAGCGCCGGGGCGATTGCCGCCAGCGGCCTGCTCGACCTCGCGCGGCAAACGGCTGATAGCCGCCGGGCCCGCGAGTACGAAACCACGGCCCTGGCGATGCTCGATGCCCTGGTCGACCCCGAATATCTGGCCAGCGAAACGCCCGGTTGGGAAGGGATCCTGAAGCACGGCGTCTATCACACCGCCAAGAACCTGGGCGTCGACGAATCGGTCATGTGGGGCGAATACTTCTTCGTCGAAGGACTGACGAAGGTGGTCGCGAACCAATTCGACCGCGTCTCACCCTCAGCCCTCCAGCGCAATCGCCAGAGTTTCGCGGCAATCGGTAAATAACGCGGCCGCGGCAAACAACCTTGGCTACTGCGAGCGGCGAATAACCTACCGCGTGTAGGTCACAGAAAAACGGCAACTGATGCCGTTTCACTCGGGAAACAAAGTGGAAATCGAGTAGCGAGCCTCGTAACGTTGCCGCCCTGACACGTGGGGCGTGACACGTAACGAGGATCGCTCAGTTGTCCACTACAATCCAGAAGCCGGTTAACCGGCGGCCGTCTACGATCGTTCGTTCCCAGCGGAAAGCCGACCTCGGGCTGCCGCCAGAGTTCCCATTGTTCCCGCATGCCAGCGGTCGCTGGGCGAAGCAGATCCGCGGCAAGCGCTACTACTTCGGCAAGATTGCCGACGATCCCAAGGGGGAGCGAGCGATTCGTCTCTGGCTCGACCAGAAAGACACGCTGCTCGCTGACGCCAAGGTTGTGGTCCCGGTCCAAACGCCACCTGAGGCGATGACGGTCGCCCCCAACGATGACGCCCGATGAGTTCGTCGAGCGGTTCGAAACCACACGCCCCCAGGAGCGGCTAGCTATCGTCGACGCGGCCATCGGCGAAGGAGTCTCTGAGCGACGCGCTGACGTCCTCATTCGGCGTGCCGTCGTGAAGGGCTTGGCGTTCGAGCACCGCAAGGGCCGGAAGGTCTCCTACGCCACCCCCGCTGCCGGAAGAGGAGGTAGTCGAGGAGGTGAGTCCGACTAAGTGGGCGGCAGTTGAGGCTGCTATCAAAGAGAACCCGGTGACGTCGAATCGGGAGCTGGCTGAACGGTTTGATGCGACGATTCAGTACGTCCGAAAGGTGCGAAAAGACGTTGAGAGCGACTAAAAAAGGAAACAGCCAGAATGGAAATAGCTGCTTCCCCGAAATACCTATTTCCTTTACGGCTATTTCCCTTTGTTTCCCTGCTTGTTTCCCTACTTAACCCATTGAAAACAAACGGTTTACATCACAAAGGAAACAGGGAAACAACAATATTCATACACTCCCCCCACACCCCTCAGGGGAAAACACGGCTTGAAGCCGGTGTTCCCCGGTCGTGAGTTGCGCGTGTGAGGATAGTTGTTTCCTGTTTCCTTTTTGGCGGCCAAGCGGCGAAAGGTCACTGCGATGAATGAACGCGCCGCCGACCCTCCTCGACCCGCGGACAACGGCGTCAGCGGCAGCCAAGCCGCGACCCAACTACTGTACAAGTGCCACCCGAAAACCTCCGCAGCCTATTCACTGTAGGCGCAACTAGACGACACAAGGGATTGCACAGCGATGACTTACGCAAATCAGCTTGGCGCGTCGGAAGTGTCAGGGGACGTGTCTCCACAACTTTCAGGCATGGCTTCTCCCGCTAACTCGCCTGGGGCAGGCCCCAAGCAAGGTAGACGCCACTCGGGGCCCCGCGGCGACGGCAACGGGCAGCGGGCCGGCTTGCAATCGGCGAAGAATGCGCCGCAACTGTCTCATGCTGGCAAAGTCTTGAAAACCTAGATTGAGTGTACAAAAACATGG
>JALORD010000224.1 GCA_025459145.1 Pirellulaceae bacterium
GAGCAGCACGAGCCCGTGGGCGAGCGGATATTCCAGCTCGACACGCTCTCCACGGCGGAGGTCGAGCTATTTGAAATCATGTCGCTGCACCCCGAGCTCGCGCCGGTGGCGCTCTCGGACATCGCCGACGACGATCTGACGTCCACCGCTGCTCGGGAAATCCTGGCCACCTATCGGCGTCTCGAGGAGAGCGGGCAGTCGCTCGATTTCTCGGTCGTGTTGGGGGACATCGAAAACGCATCGCTGAAGAGCTTGCTGGTATCGATCGACGATCTGGCCCACGAAAAGTCGCCCAAAGCGATTTTGGACGGGCCGGCCCGGCTGCGGAGCGTCATCCGACTGATTCATCAGACCCACGAAGACCGTTTGCGCCGCCAGACGGAAGAAGTTCTGGAACAAAACACTCTCGATCACGAGGAGGAACTGGAAGTTCTCACGCAGATGATCGCCGCCAAACGCCGGCAGCAAGGACTGGTTCTACCTCTGGAGGGGTAGCGCCGCAGCCGGAAACACGGGTTTCGAGTTTCGGTTTCAGGCCCGACATTTCCTGAAGCCCCAGAAACGAGAAACTTGCACAATGCCCGATCCCGCCGGGCAAACGATACGACCCAATCAAGGAGGATTGAACCGTGAAGCACATGGAACGTGAACTGCAAACGCTCGTCGTCCGCGGAAAGACCCAAGGCTATCTGACGTACGACGAAGTCAACAACTATCTGCCCGATCAGGATGTCACGCCCGAAAAGCTCGACAACCTGCTTACCGCCCTGGACGAGATGGGTATCGAGCTGTTGGATAAAGCTCCTTCGAATCCCGATCGGCCTCAGCTCAAGATCTTTCCTCCTGTTGCCAAAGAGGACGACCAGCCGTCGCTGGTACTTAAGCCGGACGATCTGGAAAAGAAGCTCAACAGCGATCCGATTCGACTCTATCTGGCGCAGATGTCCGAGATTCCGCTGCTGACGCGGACCGAAGAGATTTCGCTCGCCAAGAAGATCGAGATCACTCGCAAACGATTCCGCCGCACGCTCCTGTCGTGCGACTACGCCATGCGGGCGACAGTGCAGATCCTGACGGAGGTCTACAAAGGGCAACTGCCGTTCGATCGGACAATCAAGGTCTCGCTGACCGAGGCGCTCACTAAAGAGCAGATCCTTGCCCGGATGCCGCACAATCTGGCGACGATGGAGCACTTGCTCGAGCTCAATCGCCGCGACTTTGCCCGCCTCATCAGCCGGCGATCCACGGAAGCCCAGCGCGAAGCCGCGCGCAAGGTTTTTCTCCGGCGGCGGCGGAAATGCCTGCAGCTCGTCGAAGAGCTGAGCCTGCGGACGCGGCGGGTCCAGCCGCTGATGAAACAACTCGCCGAGCTCTCGCAGCGGATGGACGAAGTCCGCCGGCGGATCGAGGCGATCGGCGAGGATGAGAATCGTGCCGGCGAACGAACGGAACTGCGCCGCGAACTGCACGACCTGATGATGCTTACGCTCGAGAGCCCGCGCAGCTTGCGCGAGCGCGTAACCGTCTGTCGCAAGCAGTTCGTCGAGTACGAATCCGCCAAGCGGCAACTGTCGAGCGGCAATTTGCGGCTGGTGGTGTCGATCGCCAAGAAGTATCGCAATCGGGGCCTCACGTTCCTCGATCTGATTCAGGAAGGAAACACCGGGCTGATGCGGGCGGTCGACAAGTACGAGTATCGCCGCGGCTTCAAGTTCAGCACCTATGCCACGTGGTGGATTCGCCAGGCGATCACCCGCGCCATTGCCGACCAGGCGCGGACGATCCGAATTCCGGTGCACATGATCGACGTGCTGAGCAAGCTCCGCAACGTGCAAAAGCGGCTGCTGCAGGAACTGGGCCGCGAAGCCTCGATGGAAGAGGTGGCCGATGTGACCGGCTTGCCGATCGAAGAAGTGCGGCGCGTTCTCGACATCGGCCGGCATCCCGTCAGCCTCGATCGTCCCGTCGGCGACAGCGAAGACGCCAGTTTCGGTGAATTCATCGAAGACAGCAGCAGCGATAGCCCGGTCCACTCGGCCAACCATGTGATCCTGCGGCAAAAGATCGAAGGGCTGCTCAAAACGCTCACCTGGCGCGAGCGGGAAATCATTCGCCTGCGGTACGGTCTGCAGGACGGCTATACCTACACGCTCGAAGAAGTGGGGCGAATCTTCCGCGTGACCCGTGAGCGCGTCCGCCAGATCGAGGCCAAAGCAGTCCGCAAACTGCAGCACCCGATCCGCAGTCAGCACCTGGAGGGATTCTTGAAGCAGATGGCCGGGTAGGCGAAGGTCCAAGGTCGAATGTCGAAGGATGCCCGAAGCTCCAAATGACAAATGACCACCATCCTGGCCCCCAGCCCGAGCCCTAGCCCCTCCCGCATCGCCTTTTCCGCCGCCGGTCACTTGACCGGCGGCTTTTTTTGTACAATCAGGGGATGACGCTGAACGAAACGCTCCAAACCCTGCATCGCATCCACCGCCAATTGGCCGATTTACAGGATCGGCTGCAGCGTGGGCCGCGCCAGATCAAGGTGGCGGAGACGAGCGTCAAGAATTGCGAGGCCGAGTTGGCGGCCGCCAAAGACGCGTATCGCCAAGCCAAGATGGCGGCCGATGAGAAGCAACTGCAGCTCAAGCAGCGCGAGGCCAAGCTCAAAGACTTCGAGAGCAAGTTGTTTTCGGCCCAGAGCAACAAAGAGTATCAACTTCTGAAGGATCAGATTGCCGCCGACAACCAGGCCAATAGTGTTCTGTCGGACGAAATCCTGGAGGCTCTGGAAAAGCTCGACGAGCTCACAGCCGCCAGCAAAGTGGCCGAGTCGAATCTGGCCAAGACCAAGGAAGAGCTGACCAAGGTCCGCGAGCGCATCGAAGCGCAGCAGCAAGGGCTGGAAACCGAATTGGCTCGGGTTCAAGCCGAACTCGACGCCGCCCAGGAGAGCCTCGAGGGGGACTTCAAGGCCGACTATCTTCGCCTCATGAAGTCGCGCGGCGAAGACAGCCTCGCACCCGTCGAAGGCGACTGCTGCGGCGGTTGTTCACATACCCTGACGCCCCAAACACTCAACGTTCTCCACCTCGATCGCGCGGCTTTTTGCAAATCGTGCGGTCGACTGTTGTATGTCCCCTCGTAGTCGTGGCCTGCCCGGCCGCTACCCCAAGAGTCATGTCCGTGACATAGGATGTCACTCAGCCGCACCGGCGGAACGCTAAAGTCCAATTTCGCGTTGACCGGCCGACGGCTGTCCCCGTAGATTCGCTTTGCCAGGCCATTGCACGGATTGTCTCTTCGCTTGCAGGGAAGGGTTTTCGCATGGAAGTCGTCGGAATTGTGGAGGTTCAACCCGCGGTTGGCGGCCTGCTCGAGAACTCGCCACTGGCAGGCATTGCCCGCCGCCGATTCGGCGGGCGAACGCTGCTAGAATGGGTCGTCCGCCGAGTCACCGAGGCGGATCGCCTCCTGGGGGTTGTCGTACTGGCCGGTGACGATCGCTTCTCGCGGAGCCTCGTCGCGCAATGTCCAGCCGATGTCCGCGTCTTTCACGCCGCCGAGCCCGACGCCCTGGGACGCCTGGCCGCCGCGGTTCGATCGCTGCGCTGCCGCTCGGTGGTGCGCGTCAACGTGTGCCATCCTTTTGTCGATCCCGTACTGGTCGATGGACTGGTCACCGCGGTCGCCGGCGGCCACACCTGCGACTATGCGAGCTACTCGCTGGCCGACGGTCGGCATGCGGCTGACTCGAAGGTGGGGGTGTTTGTCGAATGGTGCCGGGGCGAGGCGATCCTGTTGGCCGATCAACTGGCCCGCTTGCCCGCGGAACGATCGGACGCCACTCGATTCCTGCGCACGCATCCCGAGGTGTTCGCCCTGCGGATGTTCCCGGTTCCCCGGCAACTTGATCGCGACGACCTGCGACTGGCGATTCAAAATGAAGAGGACTGGGAGGACATTCAGTTGATTCTGGACGCCCTGGGGCCGGAATCTCTCGACTGGCAATACATCACATCGCTCCTGGATCGGCATCCCACGATCCGAGAGCGGATGGCCGTGCGAAATCGGGCCGAGGCGAGCACTTGCTAGCATCGGACTTGCCAGCGGCGACTTCGGCGGGCCGGCATATTCGCGCCAGCCGGCAAGGTTTGCCTAAAGCGCGCCGCCGGACGATGACGATTTAGACACTCGATACCGGAAGTGTCTTTCGCCGGAGTGCTGCAACCATGGCAGATCGTCTTCGTTGGCTGCTCGTCCTCTGCCCGCTGCTCGTCGGGTCCGGATGTGCGATGTGCTGCGCCCCGTACGACGACTACTACCCGGCGGTGGGCGGGCGCTGGATCCGCGACAATCCGACGGAAGGCCGCGTCGGTTCGGCCTTCGCCCCGGCCGGACACCGCGTCGAAGATGCAGCGCCCCAGGACCAGCCGCAGTCCGCCGGTGAGCCGCAATCGGCGCCGCTTCCCGCGACTCTTCCTCACCGCGACGGGGCCAGCTTTCTGCCGCTCGACGGGTAAAAGGGAGTCGCGACCGCCGCTGCGTCAGTCGGCATGCAGTTCCGCGGCTTCCATTTGCTCGATCAGCCGTTCGCGGGGGTCTTTGAGACCGTCGGCCAGTTTGCCGAGCGCCTCGGTTTCGATCTGGCGGACCCGCTCCCGTGTCAGCCCCAGGCTTTCGCCGATCTCTTTGAGCGTATGCGGCTCGTGCTCTTCGAGGCCGAACCGCATTTTCAGCACGGTCGCTTCGCGGGGATCCATCGTCGTGAGCATTTCGCGAACGCTTTTCAGCACGTCGTGCTCGACGAGCTCGTCCTCGGGCGTCTTCAGCCGCTCGTCCATGACGATCTCGCCCAGCGACCAGCCGGTTTCCGATTGGTCGGTCTGCGGCGTGCTGTTGTAGATGCGGATCGCCTTCTTGATGATCGGGAGCTTCTTCTTCTGCAGCCCCAGGACGCGGGCGATCTCTTCGGGCGTGGGGGTGCGGCCCAGTTCTTCGGTGAGCCGGGCCGAAGCCCGCCGCCACTTGCTCAGCAGCTCGACCATGTAGGCCGGAATGCGAATCGTCTTGGCGCTGTTGATCAGCGCCCGCTTGATCGACTGTTTGATCCAGTAGCTGGCGTAGGTGCTGAACCGGGTGCCCACCGCCGGGTCGAATCCTTCGACGGCTCGCAAGAGGCCCAGGTTTCCTTCTTCGATGAGGTCCTGCAGGCTCAACCCTTTGCCGGTGTAGCCGCGGGCGATGTTGACGACGAGCCGCAGGTTCGCCCGCACCATGCGATCGCGGGCCCGCACGTCTCCATCGGCGATCTGGCCGGCCAACTCGCGTTCGTCCGCGGCCGACAGCAAGGCTGTCTCGTTGATTTCCCGAAGATAGGTCTCCAGCGGCGTTTGCAGCGACGAGGACTTCTTCGTGCTGCGGAGCGGCGCGGTGCGATTGGCGGCCTTGCGAGGTTTAGCGGCGGGAGTCGAAGTGGCCGTGGCAGTGGCCGTGGGAAGGCTGGCGGCGGCGGTCTTACGTTTCAGCGATGCCATGGTGCGTAGTCACTCCGGAGCGGTCAGGGACTATGCATGCATCGTCGCGAGGCGCGGCAAACCTAGACCTTCAGGGCAAGTTGCCGGTATACGCAGCCTGTACGCTTCGTGGAGGACGTACCAAACAAAACGACCCCGCCGGTTGCGTCCGGCGGGGTCGAGTATGCTCAGTCGACTGGGGTCAGCCCACAGTCGCCAATGTCGCTACAGTCGGGCAGGACCAAACATCCGTCGCGCGGCGTACGATCGCTAGGGAAGATTCTCGGTCGAGATCAGCGGACCGCTGCCGCCCAGGCCGCCCTTCAGCTCGCCGCGAGACTTCTTCGGTTCCTTGGGCGAAGCTCCGGTGGCCTCGGGCGAAACATCGCCCAGGTCGTCCTCGGCCCATTCGACCCGCTTCCGCGACAGGCCGATCTTGCGATCGTCGGTGTCGACCCGCAGGATCTTGACCTCGATCTTCTCGCCGACTTTGACCACATCTTCGGGATTTTCCACCTTGTGGTCGGCCAACTCGGAGATGTGGAGCAATCCCTCCAGGCCATCCTCGAGCCCCACGAACACGCCGAAGTTGGTGATCTTGGTCACGGTGCCGCTGACCACCTGCCCCGGCTGATACTTGGCCGGAATATTCGTCGACCACGGATCGTCGTCGAGTTGCTTCATCCCCAAGGCGATGCGGCGGCGTTCCTGATCCACCGACAGGATCTTGCACTTCACGACCTGCCCCTTTTCGAGCATTTCGTTGGGGTGGCTGATCTTGCGGGTCCAGGACATGTCGCTGACGTGCAACAGGCCGTCGATCCCTTCCTCGAGTTCGACGAACGCACCGTAGTTCGTCAGGTTGCGGACCTTCCCTTCGACCATCATGTCGACCGGATACTTCTCGGCGACACGGGTCCAGGGGTTCTCCTGGGTCTGCTTCATGCCCAGCGAAAGCTGCTGGCCTTCCTTGTCGACGCCCAGGATGACGACGTTGATCTCGTCGCCGATCGCTACCAGCTCGCTCGGATGATTGACGCGGCGGGTCCACGACATTTCGCTGATGTGCACCAGCCCTTCGATGCCGGGCTCCAGCTTGACGAACGCCCCGTAACTCATCACGTTGACCACCTGCCCCTTGTGAACGCTGTTCACCGGGTACTTCTCGATCACGTCGTTCCAGGGGTTGTGCCCCTTTTGCTTGAGGCCGAGCGCGATCTTCTTCTTCTCGCGGTCGATGTGCAGGACCATCACCTCGATTTCCTGGTCGATCGCCACCATTTCGCTCGGGTGGCCAATCCGCTCCCAGCTCATGTCGGTAATGTGCAACAGGCCGTCGATGCCGCCCAAGTCGACGAATGCGCCAAACTCGGCAATATTCTTCACCACGCCCTTGCGAACCTGGCCGACCTCCAGCTCCTTAAGCAAGGCTTCGCGGTCTTCCTCGCGCTGCCGCTCGATGAGCGAACGCCGGCTGACGACGATGTTCCGCCGTGCTTCGTCGATCTTGAGCACTTCGCACTGCACCGTACGGCCGATGTAGTCGCCGATGTCGGCTGGGCGGCGAATGTCGACCTGGCTCGCCGGCAGGAACACGTTGACGCCAATATCGACGAGCAAGCCGCCCTTGATCTTGCGTGTGACCTGGCCCGTGACGATGTTGCCCTCCTTGATGGACTCCATCATCCGGTTCCATTGGATCATCTTGTCCGCTTTATTTTTACTAATGCGGACCATCCCGCCGTCGTCCGGCGTGGCGGTTTCATCCTCCAGGTCTTCGATGAGTACCTTGACGAGTTGGCCTACCTGCGGCGGCTCGTCTTCTTCCTTCCATTCTTCGAGGGAAATCGAGCCCTCGCTCTTGAAACCGATATCCACCAGCACCATGCCGTCGGCCACGCGCAGAATGCGCCCTTCGACCAGCTTGTTGACATCGAACTCGCCGCCCCCTTCGGCTGGGGCCAGACCTTCTTCGCTGAAACCGGTCAGAGCCGATTCTAGCATCGACTCAAAATCGGGGTCGTTGTCGAGATTGCGAACGAGTGCTCGATTAACCATTGCGCGTCAAAACCTTGAGCCTGACTGTCCGGACAAACGGATCGCCAATACGTAGCGACACGAACAGTCAGCACGATGAAAAGGGCCAATCGCCGACAGCCGGTCCCACCACACTGGCAAGGCACAGAATTGCGGTCTGGGCGAAGCTCGTAAACCTAACAGAGACCCCAGTTTCCGACAAGGCGGCCCACGTCCGTGGCGGTTCCGGTCAGAGGTCAATACGAGCCTGTGGCGGGCAAGAATGCCTGCTGGCAACCGAACTCCGGATGGCACATGCTGTCATCCTGCTGCTTTCGGGCGGCAGCGGCGAGGCGCGCCCCGCAATTTCGCTCCCCGGACTCGACGGATAACCGATGTCTTC
>JALORD010000225.1 GCA_025459145.1 Pirellulaceae bacterium
CGCAGATACCCTTCCTGCTCGTCGGCGCCGTGGCAGTGATTGCACTTCGCAGCCAGGATCGGCTCGATATCGCGCACGAAGTCGACCGGGCGACTGGCCGCCGGCGGCAGTTCCGCAGGCTTCGCCGCGGGCTCGGCTGCCGGGAGCGTCTGCATCGCGAGCGGCAAGATCGCAAGCCATCCCAGCAGCAAGACGAATCGACCGGGGAAAAGCATCGAACCGACACCTCGCGAGAATGACATCGGGAGTCACACGCCGGAACCTATCGCCGGCTCCGGGCACGGTCCATTGTGCCCGCCCGGCGGGGCATTGTGCAACAAATTGTCGCTTCATTCGCCAGTCCGCTGGGTTGAACCGCCTACTCGCCATCGCCGATAATCGGCCGCAGTCCTGCACGACTTCCTCCCGCCCCCGGAGCCGCACTCATGCCCGCCAAGTTTCGCGTCGCGATTATCGGACACACGGGCCGCGGCAACTATGGGCACGGCATCGACACGGTCTGGCGGCACTTCCCCGAGGTGTGCGAAGTGGTGGGCGTGGCCGATCCCGACGAGAAGGGGCTCGCCGAGGCGGTGAAGAGGACTGGCGCTCCCCGCGGGTATGCCGACTATCGGCAGCTGCTCGACGAGACGAAGCCGCAGATTGTGGCGATCGGCCCCCGCTGGCTCGATCAGCATCGCGACCTGGTCCTGGCCGCCGCCGAGCGGGGCTGCCATATGTACATGGAAAAGCCGATGTGCCGCACGCCTGCCGAGGCGGACGAAATGGTCGCCGCCTGTGAAAAGCACAAGGTGAAGCTCGCCCTGGCGCACCAGACCCGTTACAGCCCCCGACTGCAGGCGGTGCACGACCTCATCGCGGCGGGCAAGCTCGGCCAGATCCTGGAACTTCGCGGCCGCGGCAAAGAAGACGCCCGCGGCGGCGGCGAGGATTTGTGGGTCCTCGGCAGCCACGTAATGAACCTGATCCATCACTTCGGCGGGCAGCCCGCGTGGTGCTTCGCCCGCGTCATGCAGGGAGGCAAGCCCGTGACCAAGAACGACGTCCGCCCCGGCGGCCGGCGACGCGGTGAACGCGATGTACGGCCTCGAAAGCGGCGCGACCGCGTACTTCGCTTCGCATCGCGGTATGGGCGGCGGCCAGGGACGCTTTGGCGTGCAAATTTTCGGCAGCCAGGGAATTGTCGAAATCCTGACCGGTTCGCTCCCAAGCGTGCAGTTTCTCCCCGATCCGGCCTGGTCTCCGGGCCGCTCGAAGGCCAGCTGGCTTCCGGTCACGAGCGCCGGCATCGACCAGCCGGAGCCGCTCAAGGACAGCGGGCTCGATGGCGGCAATGTGATGGCGGTGAAAGACCTCTTGGCGGCGATCGAAGTGCAGGATCGCGACCCGGAGTGCAGCGTTTACGAAGGGCGAATGACGGTCGAAATGATCAGCGCCGTGTTCGAATCGCATCGCACCGGCGGGCCGGTCAATTTTCCGCTGAAGACCCGCGAGAATCCGCTGAGCTTGCTATAGGAGGTGTCTACGGCGGATCGTACCCGCCGCGGCAGAATGGATTGCACCGCAGAATGCGCCAGATCCCCTTGAGCACCCCGCGGACGACGCCATATTTTTCGACCGCCCCGATCATGTAGTGGCTGCAGGTCGGTTCGAACCGGCATTGCCGTCCGAAGATCGGGCTGAGCGTCCATTGATACACGCGCACCAGGCCGATCACCGTCCAGGCGGGAAGCTGCGTAAGCGTCCGGAGAAGCCACATCGAGCTTAGCCTCGCGGGGGTGGTGATTGGGACCCGCGCGGCAGACGATCGGAACCGGCCCGTTCGATGCGCCGAGCGACCCGTCGGGCAAGTCCAACGAGCGAACGCTGGATCGCGGCCAGTTCCGGCTCGGCCGCCCCTTTCTGCGGCCGGACGACCAGGTCGACGCCGCCGGGAAGCTCGGCTTGCACCAGACGAAACGCCTCGCGGATCAGCCGTTTCCAGCGATTGCGCACAACGGCGTTACCCACCTTTCGAGAAACGCTGAGCCCCAGGCGCGGATGCGGCAGGTCGGTCGGGCAGGCGTTCACCACGAGCACGTCGTCTGCCGCGAAAATCCGCGCCTGATAGGCTCGGTCGAACTCCGCCTGATGACGGACACGCAAGTTGCGGGGGAACGATTGCCGAGCCACGTCGAATCCGCACCGCGAGAGGTGAGAGGGTGGAGCAGGGCGGTCTGCCAATCGGTCTCCGCCCGTCTGCTATACTGTAGCCTGACCGGCCCGATTTGGCTGGAGCCGGCCCCGGATCGAAGCGTTAGGAACAACGATGAGCGATCGCCTGGACAAAGTTCGCGCGCTGGTGGACGAACTGGTCGCGGAACTGCGCGCCGTGAATCAACTCGACGAGGCTTCACGGCACAAGCTGGCCGAGGCGGCCTCCGAGATGATCGCCGTTCTGCATCGCGACGAGGCGGCCGAACCCCCCGCCGGTGACGACGCGGGTTCGCTCCGCGACCGGATCGTCGAGTTCGAAGCGTCGCACCCCAACCTGGCGGCGGTCGTCAATCGGCTGATCGACATGCTCGGGCAGATGGGGATTTGAGAGGCCGGCCCAGGACCCTCACTCTGGCGCTCTCCCAGGGGAAAGGGAGAACGATTCCTGCGTGTGGCAACAAAACAACCCCGCGCAGCCGGGAAGCCAGCGCAGGGTTGATAAGGAGGTCGGGCTAACGCGCTCGCGGCGCTCTTCGCCGCAAGCCAGACCTGATTAGAAGTTGTATTCCGGGTTCTCGGGATCGAACGCGGCGTTGTCGAGGCCGACGTTCAGCTTCAGATTCAGGTAGGTGTACTCTTCCAGGACCGGTCCGGTCGTGTCTTTGGGATCGGTCGGCCAGTGGAACGCCGCGTAGCGGATCGGCACCTGCAGCTCGTCGTCGATGAAGATCTGGGCCAGGTGAAATTCGAACTTCGCCTGCTGCACCGGATGCCGGACATTGAGCACCGTGCAAACCCGGTCGTTGATCTTTGCCCCCTTGATGAATTTGACTTCGGTTTCCTCGGCGCCGAGCAGCCGTTCGGCATTGCCCCGCTCGATCAGCTTGAGCACGAGGTTCTCGATCCCGATGTCGGTAATCGGGTGCAGGTTCCCCTTCATCGCCAGCGAGCCAAGCGGGTCGAGCCAGACGGAGCCCAGCGTTCGTCCGAGGAGTCCGGCTTCGTGGACTCGCATCTTGCCGTTGTTGGCCTGTTCGACCCAGATGACTTCCCGCCCTTCCACATCCTTGGGCTTGAGGAACCGCAGGTACACGCTCAGCGGCACCACCAGCCGATCCCCTTCGACCTTGCGGTTGCGGATCTTGGCGAACATGTACTCGTAGTTGCCGAGGACCCCTTTGATCCGTTCGCGCTTGATGATCGTCGCTGTGTAGTCGGCCACGCCTTGCTGAATGCGGGCCAGCGAGTCCTTGGCTAGCGCCAGGGCGGGGTCGAGCGGGTGAATGCCGGGCCCCGATCCGATTGAATCGGCTTTAGCAACGCGATGGACCGGCTCGCGCAAGGCGTTTTCGTCGGCCAGGAGCGGGGCAGCCGCAAGCGCCGTCCCTCCCAGGGCAAGCGTACGCAAAAAAGCCCGGCGGGCGAGCAAGGGGTGAGGCATCGCGTCGTTCTCCTTAACGCCTGTGATCGACTAGCAGGCGCCTGGTGGGGAAGGAGCCGGCCAGCGTTTCATCCATGATAGAGTGGGGGGCCGGCACGGCGAACCGAGCTAGCGTACGGTTGGGACTGCAAATTGTGGGCCGATCGGCCCGCTCGTTGCTCGCCAGTTCGGGCCCGCGGCTGTCCTCAGAAACGTAACTCGTGGATTCATCGGGGTTTTCAGGAATCTATTCCCCGAGCGAGGTGTCGTCCGCTCCGGCTGGCTAAATTCCTTATCGAAGGTCAGGACACGCACATATTACAATCGTTCGTAGAAGTTGCGTCGTTTTGCCAACCGGCAAGGAGACTCCAGCCGGCAGCGTTTGGCTGATAGCTACGACTGTTACGGATCATTCGGCCGATTGGCCGCGGACGATCGGCGGGCCGCCATATTGCGGCGCTTGAGCGAATCGCTGCGGCTGGACTGCCTGTTGCGTGGAGGCGGGGGTAACCTGCGGGCGAGCTCCTGCCCGGGCGGCCGACACGATCTCCGCCATCAGTTGCGGCGAGGCCTGGTCGACCACATAGATCTCGCTCCGCACTTGCGGGTTCTGCTTCGACCGGATGATCACGACGAGCTCCGCATCGCCTGGCAGGTCGCTCTCGCGGGTGCGCCCCACCTGCCGGATCGGAGCTCCCGAGGGAGTGCTCAACAGCGAAGGCGCGCCGCCGATCGACGGGCTGCTGCCAGGCATCGTCGGCGGCAGATCGGGCATTCCCGCGGACAACCCGGGATCGATCGCGGGAACTGCTTCCTGGGGCACAGCTTCGACCATCCGGGAATCGTCGGGCCGATAGAGCCGCGACTGGCCGATTTCGTCGAGTTGCCAATGGATCGAGGCGAGGCCCGCGTAGATTCCTTCCTTGTCCTGCGGATCAGCTGCGTTGCAGATGCCGATCAACAGGCCGTCGGCCGTGAAGAGTCCGCCGCCGCTGCGGCCGTCGATCGGCTCGCCGGTCGAGGTGATATTCGGCCGCCCGTGGTACTTGTCGATCGCGGTGAGGCGAGTTTCGCGGACCGTCGCGTCGGCTCCCTTGTCGCAGCCGAGCGTGAAGGCAGGAGCGCCGGCTTCGAGGGGATAGCCGGCGGGAGCCACGCGCACGGGTCGCACTGGAATTCCCGGCCGCATGCTCACGAGGGCGATATCCCGGTGCAGGTCGTACGCGAGCACGTGTCCCTCGACCTCGCCCGGAGCCCCGGGAGCGAACAGCTTGATCGTGATCCGCCCCTGCCCCTGCGACTCGCGAAACAGGTGGCCGCAGGTCACGACCAGCGCCTCGTCCTCGTGGGCGTCGATGATCGTGCCGGTGCCGTATCCCTTGCCGGTCGGGTCTTCGACTTCCAAACGCACGGTCGCTTCAAAAGCGGCCTGCGCCGGATTCGCAATGTTCGCCGCGTCAGCCGTGCGCAGGTCGGCGTTCGGCAGCTGGGAGCTAGGTGGCGGACTGGCGTTGCCGCCGCCAAACATTCCCGCCAGCTTCTCGAACGAGGCGGGCCCTTCGACGCGCCCCACTTCGCGGTTGCCGACCATATAGACAAACGTCGGCACGCCGCGGACCTTCATTTCGGTGGCGGCCGATCGATGTCGATCGACGTCGACCTTTTGAATCGGGTAGCCCGCGGTCACGAGCTGCGAGACCACCGGCTCCATCGTCCGGCAATGGGGGCACTGGGTCGAAGTGAATTGCACCAGCACTGCGTCGCTGGGGGCTGCCGCTACGGCCAAGAGTGCGGCCAAAGTGATCGCCGACATCGCTTCCCTCCTTGGAATGCGGAGGAAGCGGTGGCCGAGAGGCCGCGGGACGCTTCCTTGCCGCGTGGATTCCCGATCCTTCGGGAATGCATCTCGCAGAACCGCGATGGGCGATCCGGCGGAGATGCCATGTGAGTGACCAATGTGTCCCGGCATTGCAATTCTTACAAGAGCAATCGACCGGGGCCGGCTGGCGAATTGGCAGAAACCGCAGGGTTTCGCTCAAGTTCGCAGCCGGAGAGACCGACTTGCAAGCGGCGTGCCGCAGCGGATGCTAGCTGCGATCAGCGAAGCGTCTTACTCGTTGGCCGCCCGCTCGATGACGAGTTCTTCGCCGTCGATCCGCCAGGCGAGCCCCAGCGGACCGAGCGTCTTCTCCATCAGCTCGCCGAGCGGAACATCCTGGACGGAGAGCGAGATCTTGGTCGTCAGCCGAGCGCCAATCGCCCGCTCGTACCGGGCCTCGATTCCCAGTTGACGGGCGACCGTCGCGACGATGCTTCCGGCGGGCTGATTCTGCACGGTGACCGTGTACCGCTTCCCCGGATCGAGCTTGCCGGCCGCGGCCGGCGGCGAAATTGCCCCCTCGGCCGGCGCTGGTTCATCCGTGAGGGCGCGGGCGATCTGCTGGTGATCGGCGACCGACGCAGTCGCGCGCAGTTGGCGGCCATTGACAGCAATCTTTGCCGCGGGGACGAGGCCGCGGAGCTTGCTGACCTGTGCGGCTCCGTCGCCGGCGAGTGGATAAACCCGCTCGAAGGCAAAGTTGGCGGGAATCGGCACGAGGCGAATTGCCTGCCCGTCGGGACTCAATTCGAATGACAAATCGAATCCCGCGAGGAGCAGCGTCATCCGCTCGACCCACGGCAGTGCGGGCAAGCTGGCGGCGGGCCACAGGTCGTGCGGTAGCAGCTCCGGATTGACAACCCGCACGCCCCCTTCGTCAGCCAGCGCTGCTAGCAGCGTACGCGGCTCGGTCAGTTCTTCCCACTGCCAGGGGCCCGTGCGCAGCAGCCGCAACTGGGCCTCGCGGCCGAGCGAACCGATCGCCTGCCGCTGTTTGCCGGCCAGGGCAGCGTGCATCCCGGCGGTCCCCTGCGGACTGATATAGACGACCGGTCCTACGAGCGACACACTCCCTGCTAGCTGCTCCGCCACACGTACCACCACCGTGCGCAGCGGCTCTTGCTGCGCTGTCAATTGGAGCGGGCGAGAGGGATCGAGACGGCGATCGAGAAAGATCGCGACGCCGGTGCTGCGCGACAAACTGCCGAGCGCCGCCCGGGCCTCGCGCTCGTGCCAGGTCAGCGAGAGGGGAGCTGCCAGCTCGCGCTCGAGCGCGGGACCGGTCTTCCAGGCAATCGCTTCATCCCCCTGCGACAACGCCGGGCTCGCCGCTACCCCCAGCCAGAGTGCCAGGCAGCACCCCAGGCGAACGCGCCCCATCAATTTCGAAATGCGTAGAATGGGGACAGCTGCGAACCACCCGCGCGAGAGCCGCGTAGCCCAATTGCGTAAAGCTTGTCGATTGCGGTTCACTGCGGAATTTCCCGAGTTGTGAGCTGCATACCATTGTTGCCGCCCGCGAAGAGTCCGAGAAGCGAGATTTCGGCTTTCTGTGGGTCCGCGAATCATTGTTTGGCCAAGACGGCCCAATTAGACTCAAGTCTGGCTTTGGCAGACCGAGCACATCGCCGAGCATGACACTCGGACTGGCCGGTTGCCCGCCGCCTGGGAATTGGAGCCGCCTGTGAATTCCGATCGTCTACCGCTCCTCGCGCAACTGTACCACGCGTACCTCGAGGACGAGAATTCCGCCCGGTTTGTGTCGGCCATCGCCCGCCACTATCTGCCGAGCACCCTCGAGCGGCTGGCCGTGGGGGGCGACTACGTTTTGCGCCGGGCCGCGACGATGGCAATCGGCTTTTTGGGCGACTATTCGCAGAACGCTGTTCTCGGCCGCGCCCTCACTGACCGCGACCGGGGAGTGCGCATGCTGGCCGACAACGGCATTCGGGCCCTCTGGCGTCGCGATGGCAACGTCCATCACCGGCAGCAGCTCGGCCGGATCTGCCGCCTCAACCACAGCACGCACTATCACCAGGCGGTCCACGAAGCGACCGTCCTGATCGAAGAGGCTCCCTGGTTCGCCGAAGCGTGGAACCAGCGGGGGATCGGCTACTTCGCCCAGCAGCGGTTCGAGGACGCGGCCAACGACTGTCACCAGACGCTCGAACTCAATCCGTATCACTTCGGGGCGGCCGTCGGCATGGCCCACTGCTACCTCGAACTCGACGAGCCGGTCGCCGCCCTCGAAAACTTCCGCCGCGCAGTCCGGCTGAATCCCGATCTCGAGGATGTCCGCCTGCAGATCGATTACCTGCAGCGGACGATTGAGGGGAAGTAGCGGGAACTCCGAGGTTGGAGAGAGACGGTCGGACGTCGCAAATTCCGACTTCCTGCTTCCGATTTCTACCGCGGCTCTGCTGCGTTAAGCTTGTCCCCACACCACTTCGCCCCCGTTGATCGTCGCGCGGATGACGAGCTGATCCGGGGCCGCCGCAGTCGGCATGTCGAACAGCACCAGGTTCGCCGCCGCGCCGATGTCGAGCGTGTGCCCCGCGTCCCCAATCAGCTGAGCCGGGCGGATCGCTGCCATGTCGATCGCCGTCGGCAGATCGACTGGGCCAAATCGCAGCACGTTGGCGACGCAAACATGAATCGGCTGTGAAGCGCCGGCCAATAGCTCCGGCGAACCGGCGGGGACGAGTTTGCCGCTTGGCAGCACGTCGAGCGCGCCCAGACCCGTCTCGTAGCGCCCCGGCGGCATGCCCCCCATCGACGTGATGTCGCTTACCAGGACTATCCGCGCCGCGGTCTTGGCCCGAATCATCGTCTTCACGACAGCCGGCGGCAGATGATGTCCATCGGTAATCAGGCTGGCCACCAGCCGGTCTTCGGCCAGTTGATCCCAGATGTAGTTCGGATGGCGGCGAATCTGCGGATGGGCGCCGTTGCCCAGGTGTGTGCTCATCCGGGCTCCCGCATCGACCGCCGCGCGAATCTGTTCGCTGGTGGCCCGCGTATGGCCGATCGCCACCAGGACGCCGCTGGCGGCTGCCCGGCGAATCACGTCGACCGACGTGTCGTACTCGGGGCTGATCGTGAGCAGCTTGATCTGCCCTTCAGCAGCGTCCTGCAGGCGGGCGAACTCGTCCCAATCGGGCGGCCGAACGTGCTGCTTGGGATGGGCTCCGCGGGGACCGTCTTCCGGCGAAATGAACGGCCCTTCGAGGTGAATCCCCGGAATCCGGGCGGCGACTTCTGGCAGTTCGCTGATTGCCCGGGCGATCGTCGCCAGCGAGTGCACGAGCACCTTGTGGCCATCGGTCGTGCAGGTGGCCAATTGGCTCGTCACACCGAACTGATCCTGCGACAGGGCGACCTCGCGCACCTGTTCGATCGACAGGGCCGGGTCGTTGTACTCGATCCCCCGATAGCCGTTGATCTGCAGATCGACAAA
>JALORD010000018.1 GCA_025459145.1 Pirellulaceae bacterium
TTTGCCGAGTTTCAGTACGTGCTGGCCCCATGGATTGCGCTCACAGCTGCCGGGACGAGCGCGGGTGCGGCCGCCCTGGGGGTCTGGTCGGCAGTGGGGCGCGCCGTGAGCCAGCCGCCGGCCGTGGCGATGCAACCCGAGCCGCCTCCGCACTACCGGGCCAGTCTCGTGGAGCGGTTAGGCCTGGGCCGCGTTCTCTCGCCGGCGGCGCGGATGGTGCTGCGACATCTGGAGCGCCAGCCGCTGCGGGCTTTGCTCTCTGGCGTGGGCGTGGCGCTGGCCGTCGGGATCCTCGTGCTGGGAAACTTCATGGAGGACGCGGCCGACTATGTGATGAGCTTTCAGTTCGAGTGGGTGCAGCGGCAGGACGTGACGGTAACCTTTGTCGAGCCGACCGCCGGCCGGGCGGTGCACGATCTGGCCCATCTGCCGGGAGTCATCGCCGTCGAACCCTTCCGCGCCGTGCCAGTCCGCATTCGCCACGGCAGCGCGATGCGCCGCCTCAGCATCCTGGGCCTGCCAGAAAACCGCCGACTGTTTCGCCCCCGCGATGCCGACGGCCGCCCCGTCGAACTGCCGACCGCCGGGATCGTGCTTTCGGAAAAACTGGCCGATATTCTGGGCTGCAGCCTGGGGGACACCGTGCAGGTCGAAGTGCTCGAGCTAGAGCGCCCCGTGCGCCAAGTGGTTGTGGCGGGCATCGTGTCCGACTTCATTGAAGTCAACGCTTACATGCAAATTACGGCGCTCCACCGCCTCCTGCGCGAGCAGGACGCCGTCAGCGGCGCGTTCTTGAGCGTCGATTCTCGCGACGTCGATCGGCTCTACCGCGAGCTGAAAGCCACGCCGCGAATCTCGGGCGTGGGGATCAAGCGGGCGGCCCTCGAAAGCTACGAACGCACGCTGGCGGAGAATATCCTGCGGATGAAGGCCATCAACGTGCTGTTCGCCGCGGTCGTTGCCTTCGGCGTCGTTTATAACTGTGCCCGCGTCTCGCTGGCCGAGCGCAGCCGCGACCTGGCGACCTTGCGGGTCCTGGGCTTTACACGCGGCGAAACGGCCTGGATTCTGTTTGGAGAGCTGGGGGTGATCGTCGTCGCCGCGATTCCCGTCGGGATGGTCGTCGGCTGGCTGCTGGCGGGCCTGCTGACGGCCTCGCTTGATACCGAGGTTCACCGCTTTCCGCTGCACGTCAGCTGGGGCACGTATGCCTTTGCCGCCCTCGTGGTGCTGACGGCTGCCTTGGGCAGCGCATCGCTGGTGTGGCGGCGGCTGGAGGCCATCGACCTTGTGAGCGTGCTCAAAGCCCGCGATTGAACATGAAACGCCTTTGGCAGAACATGCCTCTCCTCGTAGTTGCGCTTGGCGTGGCCGCCCTCGCGGCCTATGCCTTCTGGCCACGCCCTTTCGAGGTGGACCTGGCCACGGCGAGCGAGGGGCCACTGGCCGTCACCGTCGATGAAGATGGGCGCACGCGAGTGAGGGACCGCTATGTGGTTTCGGCGCCGCTGGCCGGACAAATGGCCCGCATCGAGCTGGAGCCGGGGGACGAAGTCGCAGCCGGCCAGACGCTGCTAACCACGATTCAGCCGGTGGACCCGTCGTTGCTCGACGAGCGGACGCGGCGCGAGGCCGCGGCCCGCCTGCGGGCGACAACCGCCGCCATCGACCATGCCAATTCCCGCATCTCGGAGGCTCGCGAAGCGCACGAATCGGCCCAGCATGAGTTTGAGCGGGCCAAAAAACTGGTGAAGACCAACGCAGTCACGCAAGCCGAGTTCGACCTGTTCGAGCATGCCGAGCGGCGCACTGCGCAGGCCGTGCGTTCCGCGGAGTTTGCCCTGCAAGTGGCTCAGTTCGAGCGCGAGCTGGCCCAGGCCGCCCTCCTGCGGACTGAACACACCGAGGGCGGAACTGCGCCCCTCGAGGAGCGGCTGGAAATTCGTGCACCGGTCACCGGCCGCATCCTGCGGCGGATGGAGGAGAGCGCCCGCGTTGTGGAGCCAGGCCTGCCGCTGGTGGAACTGGGCGATACAAACCAAATGGAAATCGAAATCGATGTGCTGTCTTCCGACGCCGCGCTCATTCGCCCCGGGGCAAAGGTTCTTCTACAGGAATGGGGCGGCTCAGAGCCGCTCGAGGCCCGCGTCCGCTTGGTCGAGCCGGCAGGTTTCTTGAAGATCTCTTCGCTCGGTGTGGAGGAGCAAAGGGTCAATATCATCGCCGACTTCACCGGTCCGCCCGAGGCTCGCGCCGCTCTGGGCGATGCCTATCGCGTGGAGGCTCAAATCGTCGTGTGGGAGTCTCCCCGCGTTCGGAAAATACCGGCGGGTTGTCTTTTTCGCGATGCTGGACGGTGGGCCGTCTATGTTGCTAGCAACTCGACCGCCCGCCTGCGCCACGTCGAAGTGGGGCACAACAATGGCCTGGAGGCCGAGATCCTTGACGGTCTGGCCGTCGGTGACCGGGTGATCGTCCATCCCAGCGACAAATTGGCCGACGGCAGCCGCATCGCGCCGCGAACTCAAAAGTACTGATACAGATCCTTAACCAAAATTCGCAAGTCACCACACCGGCGGGTGCGGCCCGGTCAGCCATTCCCGCTTCCGCGCCTTCGCCGGGACGCTTAACGCGACGACCGTCCTCGCGTACTTGAAGCCTTGCCTCGGGGTGGTTGAATTGGCTTTGAACACCAAGCGGTGCGCGGATTGGGATTACGCGAAGCCCGAGGGAACGAAGAGCTGCTGGGACCGCCCGGGCGCGGGACGGGGGAAACGGAACCCCGCGAGGAGGCCGCCAAAGTGCTGGAGGCGTGCCCCGACGTCGAGTGGCAGCTGATCTTCGCTTTGGCCCGCTACGGCGGCCTGCGAACTCCCAGCGAGACGCTAGCGCTCAAGCGTCAGAAGCCCAAAGACCGAGCACCACGAGGACGGCGGGATCCGGGTCGTGCCGATCTTCAAAGAGCTGCGGCCCTATCTGGACGCCGTTTATTTCTCCGACGGTGGCGTCGAGGACGCGGTGAAAAGCGATTAGGTACGCGATCACCCGCTACCGCGGACAAAACGCCAACCTGCGAACTCAGCTGGAGAGGATCATTCTCCGGGCTGGCCTAAAACCCTGGCCGAAAATCTTCCAGAACTTACGGGCGACGCGGGCGACGGAACTGGTCGCCTCAGGCGTTCGGGAACGCCTCGCCGCGGATTGGCTGGGCCATAGCCCCAAGATCGCAAGCGAGCATTATTGGAGGCCGACGGCTGAAGAGATCAGACGAGCCATCGAGGGTGACGCAACGGGTGACGCACAAGGTGACTCCGTCCACGTCACCCGGAGCACGACCACAAACGACAAACGAGAGGAATCGCCCGAGAATTGTCGGGCGGTGTCGCTCCCTGTCGTGTGTGGTGGTAGCGATGATACGACCTCCTTTGTACCCGCACACCCCTTCTGCCGACGAGAGGAGTCTTCCCCGCAGCATGCAATCGTTGCAAGCGACACAATCGGTCCCTCGCAACCTCACGCTCACGGCGAGTCCGCGTACACAACGAAACGTATGCCAGACTTACCTGGATGCTGCAGCGGCCAGAGTTCGCTTTTACCTAACTGATGGAAAGATAGACGTGTCCGTCACGACAGCCAAATGCGACGAACCAATTCCTGGGTACCGCGTACTTCAGCGGATCGGCGCGGGTGGGTATGGCGAAGTCTGGACTGCGCAAGCACCGGGCGATTTGGTCAAGGCGATTAAGTTCGTCTATGGCCTGATGGACGAGGATCGCGCCTCGCGCGAACTCAAAGCGCTCAACCGGATCAAAGGCGTCCGGCACCCGTTCCTGCTGTCGCTCGAGCGGATCGAAGTGGTCGACGGTCAGCTCGTGATTGTGACGGAGCTAGCCGACTCGAGCATCAAGGACCGGTTTGAAATTTGCCGCAAAGAAGGGAAGCCGGGAATTCCGCGCGACGAGTTGCTGGCGTACCTTCGCGACACCGCTGACGCGCTCGACTACATGAGCGATCAGCACTCGCTGCAGCATCTCGACGTGAAACCCGAGAATCTGCTGCTCCTAGGGGGACGCGTGAAGGTGGCCGACTTCGGCCTCGTCAAAGACATTCACGATCACACGGCCTCGATGATGGGGGGGCTGACGCCCGTCTATGCTCCGCCGGAAGTCTTTGAAGGAAAGCCCAGCCGCCGCAGCGACCAGTACAGCCTGGCGATCGTCTATCAAGAGATGCTGACGGGCGTTGTCCCCTTTCCGGGACGAACCGCCGCCCAACTCGCGGCACAGCACCTCAATGCCAAGCCGCGACTGTCATCGCTTCCTCCCGAAGATCAGCCGATCGTGTTGCGGGCGTTGTCCAAAAAGCCCAATGATCGATTCTCCAGTTGCCGCGAACTGGTAGATGCATTGTGCGGCGCGATACGCAAGCCAGCCAGCAGCCTCGGCAGCGGCGCGTTCTCTCCCAAACCTGCCGCTGGCCCGTCTGCGACGCTCGGCGCAACCCAAGCCGCTGAAGGCTTGCTCGGCGGAACACTGCCCGCCCAAGTGACCGGGCCGATGGGGAGTGCCACGACCGGCCCCCAAGTCACGACCACACAGCCTCGCACCGCGGCCGAAATGCTCCAGCACCTGGAGTCGGTCTCGCTGTCGATCGATTCGGCTGCCACGGGCGTTTTCGCGTCGGCGCCGCGAGTGACGCAGCACACCGCGGGGCCGATCATTGCCGATCTGTCCGGGGCTGCGGCACCGGGCGACGCGTTCATCCCGCCGATGCTGGCCGATCTTGGTGAGGCGCCGCCCGTCGTCGACTTGCCTCCCCCGGACGTTGATCTGGCGGCTTGGCGCATTCAGCCCACCTTGTTTGTTGGAATTGGAGGAACCGGCACGCGGGTGCTGGCCCGCCTGCAGCGCCGGCTTCAAGATCGCTTGCCCGCCGGAGCTCGGGAGCTGTTCCCCATGCTGGCGCTCGATAGCGACGCCCGAGACCTGACCACCGTAACGCACACGGCGGGGCTCCAGTTGCGTCCGGAAGAGACCCTCGCGCTGCCGCTCCGCAAGTCGCAGGAATATCGCGATGACTCGCGCCGGCTGCTGGAATGGCTTAGCCGCCGCTGGCTGTACAACATCCCGCGGTCGCAGCTAACCGAAGGCATGCGGCCCCTGGGTCGGCTCGCACTTGTCGATCATGCCGATCAGGCCTTTGGCCGGATCAAGGGACTATTGCAGCGCCTCCTCGCCGCCCGCCGCGACGAAGCGGTGGTTCCGCGAGTCGTCATCCTGGCGGCCATCGGCGGCGGGACCGGCGGCGGCATGGTTACCGATGTGGCATTCGCCGCTCGCCAGATTCTGGATGAGTTGAATCAACCGGACGCACAAGTACAAACCGTACTCACGTACGCCACCAACCGCAATCCACAGCAACAGGAATTGGCCGGTGTCAATGCGCTGGCAACGTTGACCGAATTGCAGCACTTCCACCGCAGCCCGTTTCCGGGCGACCTGTCCTGCAAGCTTAAGGAACGCTCTGCGACGCGGCCGGCGATCAGCGATGCGTATCTGGTCCATCTGGGCGAAGAACTTGCGACTGAACAGTTCGACACGGCCTGTGACAAGGTCGCCGAGTTCCTGCTGCTTGACAGCGTCACGCCCACCGCCGCCCTCCTGGCTGCCACCCGCCAATTGCCCAGCGAGCAACCTGCGGAGGGTGCTGCCGAGGGACTGCGGCTGCGCACGTTCGGACTTTGCCAGATTGGGTTCGCCCACGACCAATTGATCGAAGCAGCGGTGAAGCGCATTTGCCGCGGCGTGGTCGAACGATGGCAGGGCGCACCGCGCCGCGTGAATCCCAAAACCAGCGTGCGACTCGTGGCGCGAGCGGTGGTCGACGACGATCCCGAACAGCACATTCGCCAGCTGACTGATGCTCGGGCACAGGCGATCGTCCAGGAACTGCATCTGGAAGTCGATTCGCTGATGCAAATCGTGCAGGCGATGGCAGCCGACGAAATGGGCGGTGGTCCCGAGGTCTTCTGCCGCCAGTTTTTGGCCGGAGGCGCTCTGAAAACGGATCGCGCCACCATCGATATCTGGATGAGCCACGCGAATGACATTTTTGGTCGGCGGCCCGACGAGGTAGTGACCAATCCGCCCCCGGCCAAGCTGCTCCTGGTGCTTGAGGAACGGGTCACGCGGCTGGTGGGGCAAGTTGGCCTGGCCATTCGCAAGACGATCGACACGTTGATCGAAGAACCTGCGTTGCGAGTTTACGGGGCCCAACGCATTGCCAAGGGGCTACAGGCCCATCTGCGGCACGTGTGCGATCGCCTGCGGGAAGCGCGCGGAAAACTCGAAGGAGAAGCCTTCGCCCTCGAATCGGCACTGTACGCCTCGGTCCCGAATGCCAAGATCAAATCCAAGGGACCGAAGTTTTCTCCGGCAGAGTTTCAGACCGTATTTCTCCAAGTCTGCAAACTGCGACTCTTTGCCCTGTCGGCCGTGGTGGCGTCGAATATCGCCAATTCGCTGCAGAGTCACGCAGTGATGGCTTACGACGGGCTCGTCGATTTGTCCCGTGAACTGCACCATCTGGCAGTACAGTTCGCCACCGACGAGATCGCGGAGGAGGGCGAGGAGGATTCCGTGAGCAGCCCGTGCGACGACCTCGGTCCGCTGCGGGTGATGGTGAGCGAGCAATTGCGACAAGCCGATGACACCTTAGCGCAGCATATCGACGAGCACTTTACTGCGAATGTGTTGTACCCGGCGGGAGGCCTGAAGGTCTCCATTACTGCGGGAGGAGCCGAGCGGGAGGCTCTCGTGGCACAGCTTCACACGGCAGCACGCCACGCGGCCCTGGGAAAACTGGCTGCGATCGACATCGCCGGTTCGGCGCTGTGCGGAGAAGGCGAAAACCAGCCGATTCGCCGCTGCCTAGGAAGCGCAATACCAAGGCTTCAGGCGAGCGGAGGAAGCCGCCGACTCTACTGCGTTGTCCCCGCGGAAGCGGCACAGTCGCTCACGCCCGAAATGCTCCGCAGCCAGATACCCGCCGAACAGTTCAGCCAAGCCGCCGCAGTGGTTCCCGACGACTCGGGCGATGTCGTGCTGCTGTTCGAGCAGGGTGGCCTTTCCGTCAAGCACGCGGCTGCCGCGCTAATCGACAGCCGAGCGGATATGGCGGAAATGGCCAGTCGGGTCCATACCCGAGGCGACGTCACTTGGACGCCGCTTCTCGGGCAATAGACGCGACGCACAATTAGTAGTTGGTCCCCGTGACGTTGGTGCGGACCCGGCAGAAGTAGTCGTCGGCGCAGAGAAAGAGCGTCTTGCCGTCGTCGCCGAACTTGCAGTTGGCGGTCCGCTCACCAGTCTTCAGCCGGCCCAGCAGCTTGCCCGCTGGCGTGAAGCAGTACACGCCGCCGGGGCCCGTCGCCCAGATGTGCCCTTGTTTATCAACGGCCAGGCCATCCGGCAGGCCGGGCTCCTTCGCAACGACGGCTTTCGTGGCGTCGTAGAGCAACTTGCTCTCGCCGAGCGTTCCATCGGCCTTGATTGGAAACGACTTCCAGATGGCTGCGGCGGGATCCGATTGAGCGACATAGAGCGTCTTTTCGTCCGGAGAGAGGCCGATCCCATTGGGACGGGTCATTTCCTTCGTCAGAAGCGTGACCTTGCCGTCTTTGCCCAGGCGGTAAACGCCAAACCAATCGAGTTCCCGCCCCGGATCGTTTTCGCGCTTCGGCAGACCGTACGGCGGATCGGTGAAATACAGGTCTCCGTTGGACATGTAGACCAAATCATTGGGGCTGTTAAACCGCTTTCCGTCGTACTTGTCGGCGAGGACCGTCAGCTTGCCGTCGGCTTCGATCCGCTTGATGGACCGGTCGCCGTGGCAGCAACAGACGAGCCGCCCCTCGGCATCGAGCATCAGGCCGTTGGTCCCCGGTTCCTCACCGGTGAACGGCTCTTGGCCTGTATAGCCGACCTTTTCACGGAACAGGCTAATGCCGCTTTTCGGATCCCATTTGAAGATCTTGTTCGGCGGAATGTCGGAGAAGACGGCGTAGCCGCCGTCCTTGACCCAACAAACCCCCTCGGTCCAAGTGAAGCCGCCGGCCAAGACTTCGATCTCGGCATCCGGTGGGACAAGTTTGTCGAACGCCGGATCGAGCCGCTCGATCGAGCCGAGCGTTTTGGGGAGCGCATTCTGAGCGAGCGCTGTTGTCGTCATCGCTAGTCCCAGTGCCAAACAAATGGCGGAGGAGAGTACTTTTGTCACGGGAGAGTCCTTAGGGGCTGGTTGTTCGCGCTCTAGAGCGTCGGGCAAACATCAACGAGAGCGATAGCGAAGCATCGTAAATGGGACGCTGGGCAGCCGCAACCATTGAACTCTGCCAATCGGGCCAATCGGGCCCCAACCGGGAGCGGAGTAGCATTCGTTTCCTGGCAGTCTACAATCCGAGCCAGTCCATTGCCGCGTCCCCCTCGGGCATTTTAGCCGAAAGCAGTACCATGCGATTTGCTTGTTTCGCTTTGACTGGAATCGTGATCTTGACGCAGTCCTTCGCGGCCCCAGCCAAAGAGCCGGCCTATCGGGTGCTCGCTCAGGATCGGGGGCACGTTGCGATTATCGATGCGTCGGGCAAGGTCCAGTGGGAAGTCGAGTGCAAGTACAACTCGCACGACATCGATCTGCTCCCGAGCGGCAACCTGCTGCTGCACATGGGACCGGCCCGAGTGGTCGAGATGACCCCCGAAAAGAAGATTGTCTGGGAATACACGGCCGAGCCCAAAGACGGATACTCCGGGAAAGTTGAGATCCACGCCTTTCAGCGGCTGGCCGACGGTCTCACGATGGTGGCCGAGAGCGGCAACCGACGGATCGTCGAAGTCGATCGAGAGGGAAAGATCGTCCGCGAAATACAGCTTACGGTCGACAATCCCCATCCGCATCACGATACGCGACTCGCCCGTAAGCTTGCGAGCGGCAACTACCTCGTCTGTCACGAGCGGGATGGCAAGATCCGCGAGTACGACGCCGAGGGGAAAGTGGTCTGGACGTATGAGCTCGATCTCGGCGGCCGGCCCGCAGCTCCTGGACATGGTCCCGAGGGGCACGGTACCGATGTTTTCGGCGCGCTGCGGCTCCCCTCCGGGAATACACTCGTGGCCTGCGGAAATGGAAATCGGGTGATCGAGGTCACACCCGGGGGAAAGACCGTTTGGAGTGTCGACCAAAAGGATCTGCCCGGGATCACTTTGGCGTGGGTCACGACGCTCCAGGTGCTACCCAGTGGCAACTTGATCATCGGCAATTGCCACGCCGGGAGCGAAAACCCGCAGCTGATTGAAGTGACCCGCGACAAGCAGGTCGTCTGGAAATTTCAGGACTTCCAGAACTTTGGCAACAATCTGGCGGCGGGGATGGTCCTCGATGTTCCGGGAGTACTACGCTGATCACTGCATCCTGAATACTGGTCTAAAGTACACATAATGGTGAGCGTCGGGACGGGCCACAAAGTTGGAGTGCACCGACTCGTAAAGTACAGTGAAGAAATTGCTTGAGCCGGTTGAGTCTTGCCTTGCGGTGAGCCGCAAGATCGCCCCGTTGAACCAATCCGCCAAAGTGAGTCACTAAGGTGGGGAATTCGTGACTAACGAATCCACGTCCGACGGCCCCGCCCCTTCCAACCCCATCCCGCTTCGAACCCAACGCAAAATCTGAACGATCGTTCTCTCGCTTCGATGGATCCCCACCGCTGTTCAGTCTTTCGTTGCCCCTGTGAGGAATTTCTATGACCGAGGCCCAGCGCCCGGCGGATGTCGTGCCCGCCACTCTTTCGGAATCGGCGGCGATTCGGAAACTGAACGATGCCCGCGAGAAAGTCGTCGCCCAGCTCTCGCAGGTGATCGTCGGTCAAACCGAAGTCATTGAAGAACTGCTGATTTGCCTCTTCGCGCGGGGGCATTGCCTGCTGGAGGGGGTGCCTGGATTGGCCAAGACCCTCATGATCAGCACGCTCGCCCGCACGCTGAACCTGTCGTTCAGCCGCGTGCAGTTCACCCCCGACCTGATGCCCGCCGACATCACGGGAACGGAAATCTTGGAAGAGAATCGTTCCACGGGCAATCGCGAGCGGCGGTTTCTCGAGGGGCCGCTCTTTTCGAACATTATTCTAGCCGACGAAATCAACCGCACTCCGCCGAAGACGCAAGCCGCGCTGCTCGAAGCAATGCAAGAACGGCAGGTTACGGTGGGCCGCGTGCGGCACCCGCTCACCGATCCGTTCTTTGTGCTGGCGACACAGAACCCGATTGAACAGGAAGGGACCTATCCGCTCCCCGAGGCGCAGCAGGATCGGTTCATGTTCAAGATCTTCGTGAACTATCCCACGTTCCAGGAAGAGTTTGAGGTGGCGCGGCGGACGACGGCGATTCAGGTCGATCATGTGCAGCCTGTGCTTAGCGGCCAGGAAATCATCGACCTGCAGCGGACGGTTCGCGAAGTGCCGGTGAGCGACCATATCATTCGCTATGCACTCTCGCTCGTGCGGCAGACCCGCGTCGGACAAACGGGAGTGCCGGATTTCGTCAACGATCAGGTGAGCTGGGGAGCTGGACCGCGGGCGGTTCAATTTCTCATTCTCGGCGGCAAGGCCCGGGCGCTGTTACGCGGCCGTACGCATGTGACGACCGACGACATTCAAGCGCTGTCGAAGCCGGTCCTGCGGCATCGGCTGGTTGTCAATTTTGCCGCCCAGAGCGACGGCGTCTCGCCCGACCGTGTCATCGACCGCCTGGTCGCCAGCACCCCCACCAAGGAAGACGAGCTCACCAGCGATGCCCGGTTCAAAAAGATTTTTGCATCCTGAGGCGATCAAGCGGATCTCGCGGCTGGAAATCCGGGCCCGGCACATCGTCGAAGGCTTTCTTTCGGGGATGCATCGGAGCCCCTATTTCGGGCAGTCGGTCGAGTTCCTGCAGCATCGCGAATACGTCGCCGGCGACGACCTGCGGCACGTCGACTGGAAGGTCTGGGCGCGCCAGGATCGCCTGTACGTCAAGCAGTTTGAAGAGGAGACCAACCTCCGCTGCCACTTGCTCGTCGATGTGAGCAAGAGCATGGCATACGGCAGCGGGCCGCTGAACAAGTACGAATACGCCTGCACGCTCGCTTGTTCGCTGGCATATCTCGTTTTAAAGCAGCAAGACGGCGTGGGTTGCACGACGTTTGACGAAAAAGTGCGCGTCAGCGTGCCGGTCCGCACCAAGAACAATCACATTTTCAGCATCGTCGATTCGCTGGCCGTGCAAGAGCCGCGAGATAAGACCGACATGTTTCCGATCCTGCGGGCCGTCTCGGAGACGGCACCGCGGCGGGGATTGCTCGTAATTGTTTCGGACCTCTTGGCCGATCGGCCGGGCCTGTTTCGCGGGCTCAAACTGCTCCGGCAACGAGGGCACGAAGTGCTGGTGATGCACGTGCTGGACGATGACGAACTGGAGTTCCCGTTTAGCGGACCGACGCGCTTCGAGGGACTCGAGTCGACCGATTTTCTGAACTGCAATCCACGCGCCTTGCGGGAGGGCTACCTGGCGGCGCTACAGGCCTACCTCGACGAGGTCCGGCACCAGTGTGCCCGCAATGCGTGCGACTATGCACTGGTCCCCACCGGCCAACCCCTCGATGCAGTCCTGGCGACATTTCTCAGCAAGCGATTAGCGGTGATGAATCGATACTAACTGTCACTGGTCACTGGTCATAAGTCATTTGTGAATGCAAGTGACAAGTGACAAGTGACCAATGACGAATGACAACCAAATGCAATTCGTCCATCAAGCACTGACGTGGGGTTTTCTGCTGGCGCTCGTGCCGCTGTTGATCCATTTGATCAACCTGATGCGGCACAAGCGGGTCCAGTGGGCCGCCATGGAGTTCTTACTGGCGAGCTACAAGAAACACCGCAAGTGGGTCTGGCTGAAGCAACTGCTCTTGCTGCTTTCGCGCATGGCGGTGATCGGACTCATCGTCGCGATGCTGGCTCAGCTCAAGACGAAGGACCAATGGCTGGCCCTGTTCGCCGGCAAGCCGACGCATCATTACATCGTGCTCGATGACAGCTATTCGATGAGCGATCGGGTGGCGGGGGCGTCCGCCATGGATGCCGCCCGACAGGTGATCACCGCCATTGCCAGCCGGTCGGAACAGGACGATCGCCAGCAGAAGCTGACGCTGATTCGCTATTCCCGGGCCCGTCATGCCGGCACGCCCGATCGGGATGGTGCGGCCCAATTGGCCGACTTCAACGCGGAGCCGATCGAAGGCGAATTCGACGTCACGCTCGAGAGCCGACTCCGCACGATTGAGCCGACGCAGCTGGCTCTGGGACCGCGCGAAGCGCTGGCGGTCCTGAAGCCGCTGCTCACCTCGGCCCCCGACGAGACGAGTATCGTCTACCTGCTTTCGGACTTCCGCGAGAAAGACTGGGAGTCGCCCGTCGAACTTCGCGAATCGCTGCAGGACCTCAAGCGTTCGCAGGCCACGGTCCACCTGGTGAATTGCTCCCGAGCAACCGATCCCAACTTGGGAATCGTGTCGATCGAGCCGGCGGACGAAACCCGGGCCGCTGGCGTTCCGCTGTTCGTGAACGTGAAGGTGAAGAACCACGGTTTGCGGGCGGTTTCGCGCGTGCAGCTCAAAGTGCAATCGACTTTCTTCCCGCCCGAATCGCTTGCTAACGTCGATCCCGAGAAGATGCTCGGTGTGACCGAAGATTTGGCCACGCTCCTCATCGACGAGATCGGTCCCGGCGAGGTCGTGACGCGCCGGGTGCAGGTCTACTTTCCCCAGCCGGGAAAGCATGTCATCGAAGCGATTCTGCCCGAAGATCCGGTCGAAGCCGACAATCGCCGCTGGGTCGTGATCGACTTTCCGGACGGCGAACGCACCCTCGTGATCGACGGGACGGACGATCAGCTGCACTCGTATTACGTGGAGGCGGCGTTTCGGCCGCTCGAACGATCGAACACGGGGATTCGTCCCGATGTACAGCCTGCTTCATACCTCCGCGATGTCGCGCCCGAGGCCCTGCGGGCGTATTCAACCGTGTTTCTGCTCGATGTGCCGCGGCTCGATAACACCGCGGTCGACAAGCTCGAAGAGTACGTGCGCAGCGGTGGAGGGCTGGCGGTTTTTACAGGCCCGCAGACGAACATCGCGTTTTACAACAGCGCGCTTTACAAAGAGGGTCTGGGTCTTTTGCCTGTCCCGATGGGCGTTGAGAACAATTTGCCCCCGGTGCTCGACGGCTCCGAACCGGATCTGGAACTCTTGCCGCATCCGGTGTTCGCCTTTTTTCAGAACGAGGCCAATCCGCTGATCCGCGGCGTAAAGATCGACACATATCGGGCCCCAGCTCCTGGCTGGAAGCCCGACCCGGATCGACCTGTCGAGGTGGTGGCCCGGCTGCGCGACAAGTCTCCACTGGTGATTGAGAAAAAGTATGGTGCGGGGACGGTGATGCAATTTACGACGACCTGCGGGCCCGTCTGGAACGACTGGGCCAAGAATCCGAGCTTCGTCGTCGTCCTGCTAAAGCTGCAATCGTATCTGGCCGCGCCGCAACGGCTGGACGACGAGCGGACGGTGGGAACGCCGCTCGAATTGACGCTACCGTCCAGCGAATACGCGGATGACCTTCAGTTCGTTGTTCCGGGCGAGAAAGCGGGGACCCGGCGGCTCGTGAAAATGAAGGCGAAGGCCGCGGAGGGAGATGCAAGCCAGTGGCGAGGAACACTCGGCCAGGCTGCCCCGCGCGACGGATCCGCAGCGGGCACCGACCGCCGGGGTATCTACGAAGCGTGGGCCCTTTCGAGCAAGGGGGAGGTGGAGCTGCGCCGGTATGCGCTCAATGTGGATCCTGACGAAGGGAATCTCGCGAATCTTGAGCCGGGTGAACTCGTGAACAAGCTCGATCCGGTGCAGGTTGAATACCACCTGGCCGACCAGTATCAGCAGGAAGACGTGGCCGCGAGCGGCTACAACCTGAGTTACTTGATTATGGGAGCATTAATCTTGCTACTCGTCGGCGAGCAAATGCTCGCTTATTCGTCCAGTTTCCACACCGCTCGGGGAGCCGCACGCTAATGCCTGCCTTTGGTCTGGTATTGGCCGAGGGCGCGGCCAACATCCACTATCAGTTCGCCCGCGTGCAGGCCCTCAGCGAGTGGTGGCACTGGCTGATTCTGCTGGCGCTCGTTGTGGCGATTGCCGGGTATGTGGTCTGGATGTACCGGCGAGATAGCGTCGAGTTGCCGCGTGGTCTGGCCGTGCTGTTGATTGGGCTCCGGCTCTTGGCGTTCATCGGCATCCTCGTGTTCTTCTTTGGTCTGGAAAAACGGACCGAACGAACGCTGGTCAAGAATTCCCGGGTGCAGGTGCTCGTCGACTCCAGCCAGAGCATGGGGCTGCGCGACGCCGATGCGAGCAACGTCCCGGCCGCAGCCAGCCGGATCGAACAGGTCGCTCAGGAATTCGCTCAAGGAAAACTGCTCGATACTCTGCGCGACAAGCACGATGTGATCGTCTCACGATTTGACGAGGGGGATGCGCCGGTGGAAGTCGCCGCGTATCCTCGCAAACCCCAGAAGCCTGCTCCCGGCGAATCCGACGGCGCCAGCGAACAAACGCGCGAAGAACGATTGGGCCAACTTCTGAGGGAGGCTCGCTGGACCGCCGGAATTGCCGGCGGTGTGCTGCTGATCTCGCTGCTCGCGGGCGCCTTCTTCCTGGCACGGGGCGGTCGTGTCTCGGCGAAGGAAACGGGCGAAGCTACGTCGTGGAGCTTGCTGGTGGCGATGACGACGGCGATCGCGGCGGCGGTCATCCTGGCAGTGGCGACGCTGCGAGCGCCGGAGATTTCGCCCCTCACCATTGCCGGCCTGGCTCCGCTTCCCACCGCGGAAGAATCGAGCGACGGGGCGGGCGACGAGGCCGCCAAAGCCGAGATTCCCGAAGTGGACTGGCAGGCCGAACTCACTCCCCGCGGCGGCAAGACGCGGATTGGCGACAATCTGCAGGCCGTCGTCGATCGCGAACGAGGCGGGCCGATCGCGGGAGTTGTAATGCTGTCGGATGGCGGCGAGACCGAAGGGAACGATGGGTCGCAGGCCGCGCAGGCTGCTCAAGACGCTCTCATTCCGTTCTACATGGTTGGCATGGGCTCCGATAAGCGCCCGGCCAACCTGCGAGTTGTCGATGTCGAGGCGCCGGAGCGCGTTTATCCGGGTGACAAATTCACACTGACTGGTTATCTCCAGTCGGAGGGGAACAGCCGAACGAGTTTCAGCGTCGAACTCCTGTCGAGCGAAGAAGATGGGCAGAACGAGTTGAAGGAAGACGAACGCACCGTCGATTTGGGACGCGACGGCAAGGTCGTGCCGATCAAGTTTGAGATCACGCCGGAACTGGAGGGGATGCGGCAGTTCAAGCTGCGGATGAAACCGCTCACGGGCGAAATCGACACCCGGGACAATGAGAAATCGGCCAAGGTCGAAGTCATTGATCGCAAGACGCGGGTCCTGTTGATCGCGGGGGGTCCGATGCGCGATTACCAGTTCCTCCGCAATCAACTCTTTCGCGATCCCGAAATTGTCTCCGACGTGTGGCTGCAATCGGGCCGTCCGGGCATTTCGCAGGAATCGAACGAACTGCTCTTTAAGTTTCCCGAGTCGGAAGATGAGTTGTTCGAATACGACGCGATCGTGGCTTTCGATGCTGACTGGGAACAACTCGACGAATCTCAAGTCGCTCTGCTCGAGCGGTGGGTCGCCGAGAAGGCGGGGGGGCTCATCGTCGTAGCGGGCCCGGTCTTCACGCCCCAGTGGAGCAGCCGCCGACGAGGCGATCCGCGGATCGATACGCTGAAGTCGCTCTACCCCGTTGTCTTTTACTTTCAGGGAGCAGCCACGCTCAGCTTAGGCCGTTTTGGCTCGGAAAAGGCCTGGCCGCTGCAGTTCACCCGCGATGGCCAGCAGGCCGAGTTCCTGTGGCTCGAAGACGACTCGCTGGCCAGCGAACAGGCCTGGCAATCGTTTGACGGGGTCAGCGGTTACTACGCCGTCAAAGATCCCAAGCCCGGGGCCAAGATTTACACTCGCTTTTCCGATCCGGAAACTTCGATCGATGGCGAGTTGCCCATCTACATGGCCAGCCAGTTCTACGGATCCGGGCGAGTCTTCTTCATGGCCAGCGGCGAGATGTGGCGGATCAACGAAGTCGACGACACCTACTCGCAGAAGTTCTACACCAAGCTCATTCGCTGGGTGGCCGAAGGGCGGCTGCTGCGCGACTCGAGCCGCGGACTTCTCTTGGTTGACAAGGATCGCTGCTCGCTCGGAGATCAGGTCTCAATTCGCGCCATGCTGCAGGACGCTCAGCACATGCCGCTCACGCTCGATCAGGTCGAAGGAGTCTTGATTCGCCCTGATTCAACGCGGCAGAACCTCACGCTCAAGAAAGTGAAGGACGACGCCCGCGAAGGAACCTACACCGACCAATTCATCGCCCTGCAGGAAGGGGACTATCGCATCGAACTGCAGAACCCGTCGGCTGGCGATGAACTGCTCGTGCGCGAAGTGCGGGCCATGATTCCGGCTGCTGAGACCGAGCGTCCCGAACGAAACGACCTGTTACTCCGCGATTTGGCAGATACGACTGAAGGCGAGTATTTCATCGGTCTTGATTCGGCGCTCGGTCGAGATGGCACAGGGCGTGCAGCTTTGGCCACGATCATCAAACCTCAGGACCAGCGGACCGTGTTGCCAGGCACGCCGGACCGCAAGTTCGAACAGCTACTCATGGGGTGGCTAATGGGGCTTATCTGCGGGGTGCTCTGTCTGGAATGGTTGATCCGCCGACTGTCGAAATTGGCCTGATCGGCGACCATTGAGGCGATTGACGTAGTTTTTACATAAACCTTGTCCATACAATTGGGAACCCACTCTCGTTCTGGGGAGTGATCAGCTCATACTGCGAGCCCGATGGCTACATCCGCTACTCACGCCGCCACCCCTTATCCCCGCGATATCCTGGCGGGATTGCGGTGGAGAATCCGTTTGTACATTTGGCTGGAAGGGCTGGCCTGGGTTGTGATTTGGCTGGGGGCCACTTTCTGGATCAGTCTGGGGCTCGACTATCTGCCTGTTCTCGTCGGCGCAAGCGAGATGCCGGCAGCCGCTCGTGGCGTTCTGTTGCTGGGTACGGCGGCAGTGCTTGCCTATCTCCTGTACACGTTTATCCTGCGGCGGACATTTGTACGGCTGGCTGATCGGAGCATGGCGCTGCTCCTGGAACGGAAGTTCACCTTTGGCGAAAGTCTCGTAACGGCTGTCGAAATGTCGCAAGAGCCCGAGCACGCGGCATCGTTCAGCCGCGATATGCTGGCGCGAACAAGTGACTTGGCTTTTGCCACGGTCGACCAAGTGTCTTACGGCCGAGTCATCAACTACAGCCGGCTGCTGCAGCGTGTCGTCCTGGCAATCCTGGTCGGCCTGTCGGTCGTCGCATTTTGGGGGACGAATCGCGAGGCGTTTGCCACCGCGGCCAACCGGCTGTATTGGCTCAGCGATGAGCCGTGGCCTCGCAGCGCCCACATTGAGATTGTCGAGATCGACGTGCTGCATGCTCCGCTGCCCGGGCAAGCAACGCCCAGGCCGCAGAGTGTGAAGTTTGAAAATGGCGTGGTGAAAGTGGCCCGTGGTTCAAACGTGCAACTCAAAGTGCGGGCCGATCTTGCGCCCCGAGCGAGCATCGTTCCGCAGCAATGCACGCTCTACTACCGCGAAGTGGACGCAGCCGACGGGGGGCGCGGCAAGCGAGGGAATGTCGCCATCAGCAACTACCGCGATACGGACGAACATCGCAACTTCTGGTTCGAGAACAAGCCGTTCAAGGGAGTGCTGTCGACAATCGAGTTTGACGTTTTGGGTTACGACCATCGGCTGAGCGGCTATCGGCTCGAAGTAGTCGATAGTCCGGCAGTCGTCGAGACGCTGCTCGACCTGACGTATCCCGAGTACATGGTTGACGAAACTATCTCGAACTACTTGCCAGTGACCGGTCAGGCGTACCTGCCGGCGGGAACATTCATTCCGATCGGCACCGAAGTTACCATTCGATTCCGGAGCAGCAAGCCGCTTGTGAAGGCGGAGATCCTGGCGGCGAGCACCGGTGAGCGAACCACGATTGAGATTCCGAAGGACGGTTCTGGCGACCAGTTTACTTACAAGATTCCCGAGCTCACCGCGAGCGAGACGCTCGAAGTTTCGCTCGTCGATATCGACAATGTGGCGACCGAACACCCTTTCCGGGTATTCCTGACGGGTGTCGAGGACCAGCCGCCGCAAATCGAGGTGAGCCTGAAGGGAATCGGCAGCGCCGTGACGCCTGATGTCATTATTCCCATCCAAGGGAAAGTCTCTGACGACTACGCGATTGACAGTAGCTGGTATGACGTGCAGATCAACGATAGCGGGGACCCGGTAAGACTGCCGCTGACACTCGGCAAAGGAGGCTCGGTCGACGGGAGTATCGATTTCCGGGCGCAGCGGAGCGAGCCCGAGGGGATGAAGCTGGCGGCGGGCGACCGACTTTTCCTATCGGTCAAGGCAAACGACAAGTATGCCCTTGGCAGTTCGCCGCATACCGGAGAAGGGGAACGCTACGGGATCGATGTCGTGACTCCAGATCAATTGCTGGCGGCGCTTGAAGTTCGAGAAATCGGCTTGAGGCGGCGTTTCGAACTGATACTCGACGAAATGACGCAGATGCGCGACTCGCTGTTGCGGGTCAAGTCGAGTCTTGCCGGCGATTCGAGCCCCATCGACCCAGCCGAACTGCGCGGTGACGAGGACGAATCCGCCCCGCTGACGCCCGAGCAGCGCGCCCAGCGAGAGGCGGACTTGCGGCTCTTGCGCCTGCAGCGCGGCATTCAACAGAGCCAGAAATCGCTGCAGGAGATTCTAGGGGTGGCTGCTGGCTTCCTCGATATTCGCGAAGAGCTGATCAACAATCGGGTAGACACGGAAGATCGCAAAAATCGGCTGAAGGAACAGATCGCCGACCCACTAAATCGGACCTGCCAAGAGGGGTTTCCGCTGCTGGAGTCGCGATTGGCTGCGGCCGAAAAACTTCTACGCGAAGGGGGCGCGAGCGTTGACCGTTCCGCGGCGGCTCCCGTCGCCGACCAAGCCATCGAGCAGGCGAATGCGGTCTTGATCGAACTCGAAGAGGTCCTGGCCAAAATGCAGGATCTGGAAACTTATAACGAACTGCTTGAGATTGTCCGAGAATTGCTCAATGATCAACAGAAGCTGATTGATCGGACGCAGCAAGAACAGAAGCGGCAGCTGATCGAAGAACTGAAGTGATTATTGTTGGCCGGCTGGCAAATCCCGTCGGCCGGCACCATCTGAGGGAGTAACGTGCCATGATGCGGCTGAAAACTTGGACGAATGTCCCGTTGGCCACGTTGCTGCTGGCGGCGTTCTCGTTTCTGGTAGCGCCGACAGCCCGTTCCCAGCAGGCTGCGCCGGAGGGCGCTGCCACTCCTGCCGTCGAATCGACGCCGGCGGCTGAGTCTCCCATGCCCCCGCGGCAAGAGGCCGAACTGGCGCTCGAGCAAGGGCGTGTCGCGGACAAGTACAAGCGGCTCGAAGAGTTGATGCTGAAAATGGCCGAACTCGAGGGATCGACGAATCCCAAGCGGGCGGCCCTGCTGTCGCGGGCTGTCGAACAATCGAAGGAGCGGCTCACCAAGACCCAGCTGGAGACCGTGGTGAAGCTGCTAAGTCAGAACAATCTCAAGCGAGCCATCGATGGCCAGTCGACGGTGCAGACCGATCTGAAAGCGCTGCTCGAACTGCTCAACAGCGAAGATCGCTCGAACCGTCTGAAAAGCGAACAACAGCGGATTCGCGAATACATCAAAGAAGTCGAGCGGCTGATTCGGCTCGAACGTTCGATTCAGGGACAGACCGAAGGGGGAACCGACGAACGGAAATTGGCCGGCGAACAGGCCCGGATCGCTGAGCAGACGGGACAACTGGCGAAGAAGATTCAGGAGAATGAGGAAGGGACGCCGCCCGGGGAAGCAAAACCGGGTGAAAACGAAGGGCAGCCCGGCGACGAAGACCAGCCGGGCAAAGACCCCATGGATTCCCCGGGATCGGAATCGGGCAAGCCGGGTGAGGCGCAGGATCCGATGGAAGGAAAACCGAGCGAAGGGAAGCCCTCCGAAGGAAAACCCACCGAGGGTCAACCGTCGGAAGGGAAACCGAGCGAGGGTCAACCTGCCGAAGGGAAGCCTGCCGAGGGCAAACCTGGAGAACAAAAGCCCGGTGAGCAGAAACCCGGCGATCAAAAGCCCGGCGATGAGGCGAAACCGAACGAAGGAGACAAGCCGACCGAGGACGAGTCGGGCGAGCAGAAACCAGGCGAGCAGAAACCGGGTGAAACCAAGCCTTCGGAAGGAAAGCCCTCCGAAGGGAAGCCCAGTGAGGGTAAGCCCAGCGAAGGAAGTCCAATGCCCGGCGAGTCGGGCGAGTCCCCAAGTTCGAGCCCGCCTCCGCAAGACGATCAGAATGCCAACCCGGCCCGCAAGCGACTCGAGCAGGCGCAGCAAAAGATGCGCGACGCGCAGCAAAAGCTGGAAGAAGCCAAACGCAAAGAATCGGCTGCCGATCAGCAGGCAGCTCGCGAGGAGCTCGAGAAGGCCAAAGCCGAGCTCGAAGAAATCCTGCGGCAGTTGCGGGAAGAGGAAATCGGCCGCACGTTGGCGATGCTTGAAGCCCGTTTCCGCAAGATGCTCGAAATGCAACTCGCGGTCTACGAATCGACCGGCCGCCTCGATAAGCTTCCGGCGGAAAATCGCGGCGAATCGTTCCTGGTGCAAACGGGTCGGCTCTCGGTCGATCAACGGAAGATTGCGATCGAAGCCCAAAAGGCGCTGACGCTGCTGCAGGAGGAAGGATCTTCGGTCGCATTTCCCGCGACCGTCGAGGTGATGCACGAGGACATGGTCAGCGTCGCCGAAAGGCTGGCCGACGCGAAGGTGGATGACATTACCATCGGCACCGAGGAGGACATCATCGAGTCGCTCGAGGAATTGATCGCCGCCCTCCAGAAAGCCCAACAAGACCTCGAAGAGCAACAGCAGCAGCAACAGCAGCAGCAACAACAACAAGAGCAAGAACAGCCGCTGGTCGATGAGATTGCCGAGCTGAAAATGATTAAGGCCCTTCAAGAGCGGGTCAACAAACGGACGGTGCGATACGCCCGCCTGCTGGAAGACGACCAGGACCCGGTTGGACAGGCTGAGACGGACGACCTCGTGCAAGCCATCCGCGCTCTGGGCGAGCGACAGCAAGAGGTGTATCGCATCACGCGCGACATCGTCTTGGGAAAGAACAAGTAACGAATCGGCAGGCAGCCCCCGCTGTCAGGAGAGACGTATGCGGAAGCAAATTATCCACTTGGCCGTGTTGGTCGCGATTAGCGCTGTCGGTACGCGCTGGCTGACGGCGGCCGACGAACTGGAAAAACGAGCTTCCTGGCAAATTCCGACGACTGCCGCGGTCAGGGCTCAACTCGACGAGTTTCTGGCCGGTCAAAAGCTCGACGAAGCGCAGCGGTTAAAGGTGGACGCGCTGTGGGGCGACCCTACTGAACCGCTCGAATCGAGCCAATTGCTCGACCGGCTGGCGGCAACGCTGTCGATCGTGGAGCCGCGGGCAGCGGAAGTCATCGCGTTTTGCGAATCGACCGAGCCGCCCCTAGTCGTTCCCAAGTTTGCCCTGCTCGACGATGAATCGGTCGCTCCCTTGGTGCGCGACAATTTGCGTTTGCTCTATGGTCGCTGGCTCGCGCAGCAGCATCTGGTAGATGAATCACTCGATTACCTGGGTACCTTGGAAGCCGAGAAGGTCGTTGATCCGGTGTCCCTGCTGTTCTATCAAGCGGTCGGACAACATCGACTGCTGGCCAAGAACGAGTGCCTCGCGACGGTGACCAAACTGCTGGAGAATGAGGAGACTTTGCCCCGCCGCTATCGCACGCTGGCGAAGCTGATGGAAGCGGATATTCGCCCGCTCAAGACGGACTCGCTCGACGAGATTGCCCGGATGATGGACGATGTCCGCCGGCGACTGGAACTGGCACGAGCGGGTAAGACCGTGCGGATGCAGGAGGAGCAGGTTGTCGCCAAGTTGGAAAAGCTCATCGAAGAACTCGAGAAGCAGCAGCAACAACAACAGCAGCCCGGCAATGGCGGCGGGAGCCAACCCTCGGCCCCGATGCAAGATAGCCAGGCGGCTCAGATGCGCGGAGCCGGTGAAGTGGACCCCAAGTCGCTCGGCAAGAAGGACGAATGGGGCAATCTTCCTCCCAAGGAGCGGCAGGAGGTGCTGCAGCAGATCGGCCGGGATTTGCCGGCGCATTTCCGTGAAACGATTGAGGAGTACTTCAAGCGACTAGCGCAGGACGGCGTTCGGTAAGCTGCAAGCGGATCGTCGGCAACTGCCGGATCGATTTAGCAGCGCCCGGCCCCGGCATGGTAGGATTGAGGACAGTAAATCCCCTTCCCGAAACGATTGTCCAGCCCAGGCTCGCTGCGAAGGCGGGCTGGCGAGCGTAGTTGCTTGTGGGCTCGACTGCCCCCAGGAAGTAGTAATGGGTCGGATTGCATTAACACTGATCGCGCTACTGGGGGCAACCTTTGTCTCGGCCCGAGCAAACGACGTGGTGCGGGTCGTACCGCTCGCGGGAGAAACGATCGAAGCAAAGTTGGTGGCCTTATCGGCCACCAACGTTTCGGTAGGTTTGCCGTCGGGGACACAGCAACTCGCGGCGACGGACCTGTTGGCGGTCGAGTTTCCCTCGCCCGGGGCAATCGAGTCGGAGGAACCTGCGGTCTGGATCACTCTGGTCGACGGTTCCCGCCTGCATGTGGAAAACTACGCGGCGGCTGACGGAAAGGCTTCGATCACCCTCAAGGGTGGACTGCAGGTCACTGCTCCCACGCGCTCGGTTACTTCCGTTCGCTATCGAGCGCAAGATCCGTCCGTCGCCAACCTTTGGCAGGCGATCGTGGCGGCGCCGCACACCAGCGACTTGATTGTTGTTCGGAAGACTTCCACGCGCGAAGTGGAGGAAGCGGGCGAAACGCGAACCGTCACCGAAACGATTCTCGATCAGTTGGACGGTACGCTCCTCGGCGTCGAGCCCGCGAACGTGAATTTTGAATTCGGCGGCGACAAGCTTCAGGTCAGTCGGGAAAAAATTGAGGGGCTCGTCTACTTTCACCCCGTCCGTCGAGAGCTCTCCGTACCCGCCTGCCAGTTGATCGATACGAGCGGCTCACGATGGTCGCTCCGCGCGGTGGAGCTCGTGGACGGAAAATTGCGGGCAACGACCGTGGCGGGTGTGACTGCGGAGTTGCCCCTCGACGCCGTGGCGAAGATCGATTTTTCGGTGGGCAACGTTCTCGACCTGGCCGAACTCGAACCGGATGCCGGCACGGCGGAGCCCGTTGTGAGCTTGCAGCCCGCCGCGATGAGCACATCGTTTGGCCGGCTCTTCAAACGAGGAACGCAGCCGCCGCTCGGGGCGGAGGCGTTCCAAATTGGCGGCAAAAGGTTCACGCGGGGACTCGCGCTGCACAGCCCACAGACGCTCGTCTATCGTGTTCCGGAGGGGTTTCGAAAGTTTCACGCCGTGGCGGGAATCGACGATTCGACGATCGCACCGGGACACTTCGTGCTCCAGATCTTAGGTGACGGGAAAGAACTGTTCAGGCAGGAATTCTCCCCCGACTCGCCCCGCGAGCCGTTGCCGATCCGCCTGGATCTGTCCGGCGTGCGCCGGCTCTCGATCGTGATGGACCCAGCCGACGGTCAGGATATCGGCGATCAACTCAATCTTTGCGAGGCGCGACTGAGCAAATGAGAATCGCAACTCTAGCCGGATTGTGGCTGACAATCGCGATGGTTCAGGGTCCGCTCGCAATAGCGGAGGTGTCGGAGGTAGCGCCCGCCGTGCTCTCGGCCGAGCAACAGCGGATCGCCGCCATCGCCAAAGCCACCCGCTCGGCTGTCGCCGTGTTTGCGAATGGCGGTAATGGCGGCGGATCCGGAGTCGTCATCACACCGGATGGCTACGCCTTGACAAACTATCACGTAGCCCAGCCCGCCGGCAGCTACATGAAATGCAGCATGGCGGACGGCCAGTTGTATGATGCGGTAATCGTGGGGATCGATCCCGTGGGCGATGTGGCCCTCATCAAGCTATTGGGACGTGATGATTTTCCGACGGCGGTTATGGCCGATAGCGACAAGGTGGCGGTAGGCGATTGGTGTTTCGCCGTGGGAAATCCCTTCCTGCTTGCAACCGATTTCCAGCCAACCGTGACCTACGGCATTGTATCGGGCGTGCACCGCTATCAGCCGCCGGCTGGCACGCTGCTCGAGTATGCCGACTGCATTCAAACCGATGCAGCGATCAATCCGGGCAATTCGGGCGGGCCGCTGTACAACGCCGATGGCGATCTGATCGGCATCAACGGCCGCGGCAGCTTCGAGAAGCGGGGCCGGGTCAATGTGGGCGTCGGCTACGCGATTTCGATCAATCAAATCAAAAAGTTTCTCGGCTGTCTGCGTGCCGGGCGGATTGTCGATCACGCCACGCTGGGGGCGACGGTCTCCGCCAGCGACGATGGCCGGGTGATGGTTTCCAATATTCTCGAAACGTGCGACGCCTATCGCCGCGGTCTGCGTTACGACGATGAGATCGTCCGTTTCGATGGTCGGCCGATTCGGACGGTGAATGCGTTCAAGAACGCGCTGGGGATTTATCCCAAAGGGTGGCGCGTTCCGCTTACTTATCGCCGTGAAGGTCAGGAGCATGAAATCTCCGTGCGGCTCATGGGCGTCCATGCCGAGTCGGAATTGCTAGCACTCTTGAAGTCGGCCAAACCCGAGCCGGGCCCCGAACGGCCCGATGGAAATCCCCCGCCTGACGGCGACAAGCCCGAGCGGACTCCGCGCCCCATGCCGATGCCGGGTGGTGCGCGTCCGCGGCCCGAGGCAGTCAAGGTTCCGCCAGAAATCCAGAAGATGATCGAGCCGCGGGAATCGTTCGCCAACTACTACTTCAACAAGCTGGAACAAGACCGCGTCTGGAAGGCGGCCACGGCGAGCGGCGATTTCGCTGCGGCTACCGGAAACTGGAAGTTTACCGGCACGATGACCGTGGGGGGCCAAGCTGCGGCAGCCCCCGTGGAAGTTGCCCTCGGTGAATCTGTTTCGAAGGGCACATTCCCCACGGGACCAGCCGCGGTTGACGAGAAGCAGGATCTCGACGCCCAACTCGATCCGCCCGAAAGCGGCGGACTGCTGGCGGCACTCCATTTGTGGCGGCAATTGTTGGTGGCTGGACCGGCGAAATTCGGCGAGGTGCATTACTACGGAGAGGCTCCCTACGCGGGCGTCGCGGGGCTTGCCGACGTGCTCGTGGCGACCCGCAATGTGGCCGAAATGAACCTCGCGTTCGATCCCGCGAATGGTCGCTTGGCGGTGCTCGAACTGACGATTGACACGGATGTCGATCCGTGCGAGTTGCGGATGAGCGACTATCGGGAGGTTGACGGACGACAGGTTCCGCACCAGATCGAGGTCCGCCGGGGAGACGGTATCGTGGGGACGATTTCCTGGTCGCAGATCGAGTTTCTTCCTGCCGGGGAGGCGAAGCCTTGATTTCATGTCATTGGATCGACCGCCGAGCGGGGGCACTGCTGTGCCTTGCCGTAGCATCATGCATCGCGCCGTCGGCGGTCTACGCGCAGAGCTCCTTCGCGAAAGTCATCGACGAAGTCCAGCCCAAGATTGTCAAGATTTTTGGCGCTGGCGGCCTCCGCGGCTTGGAGCCTTACCAAAGCGGATTCTTGATTAGCGGCGAGGGGCATATCCTCACCGTCTGGAGCTACGTTCTCGATAGCGACGTAATCGCCGTCTATTTGAACGACGGGCGAAAATACAACGCCGAAGTCGTCGGCATGGATCCGCGGACCGAGATCGCCGTCCTGAAGATCGGAGCCGAAGGGCTGGCCCACTTCAACCTGGACGAAGCCGTGCCGCTCGATCCGGGGTCGCGCGTGCTGGCCTTCAGCAACCTGTACGGTGTAGCGTTCGGCGACGAGGAAGCCAGCGTTCTTAAGGGGGCGGTGGCCGCGAAGACCGATCTGGCGGCGCGGCGCGGCGCCTACGAAACGAACTATCGGGGAGCGGTTTACATCCTCGACGCGATGACGAACAACCCAGGCGCCGCCGGCGGGGCGCTCACCGATCGGCGGGGTCAGCTCGCAGGGCTGCTTGGTAAAGAACTGCGCAGCTCGCTGACGAATGTCTGGCTCGACTATGCGATTCCAGTTGGAGAGATCGCAACGACAACGGATGAAATCATTGCGGGGCGGTTCCGTCCGACGCCGCCGATGGAGGATACGAAGAAGCCGAAAGAGCCCCATTCGCTGGCTCTCTTGGGAATGCAGCTCGTGCCTGATTTTCTGCCGCGAACGCCACCGTTCGTCGAAGGAATCAAGGCTGGCTCGCCCGCGGCCAAGGGGGGCGTGCGGATCGGCGATCTGGTGCTGTTCGTCAACGATCGCGTCGTCCAATCGTGCAAACAGCTTAGCCATGAGCTGACGTTCGTCGACCGTCTGGACCCGCTCAAGCTGGTCATTCAGCGAGATCAGGAACTGGTCGAAATCACGCTCGAGTTGGAGTAGCGCCGTCCGCGACCAAGTCTTTGCATTCCAATCACAACTCTCGGCGCGCGGCCATATCTCCGGGGAAACAGTCGTTCTGTTTTCGTCCATTAAATCGCAGACAATTCGCGGCAAAGATTTGAACGATGACAAGCGACACGACCCACGCCCGGCGGACTTCTTGCCTGCGGCTGCGTGGCCTGCAGTCGGCGGCCATTCTGCTAGCGCTATTGATCAGCCGTGTCTCTGTTAGCGCTCAGGATCTCGAAGGAGCGGAAGAAGCGGCGATCCGCGCGGCGGTTGCGGCGGTCGCTCCGGCAGTGGTGAAGATTGAGACGATCGGCGGCCTTGAAGTGGTCGGCAAGGTCCTGGTCGGAACAGGGCCGACGACGGGGCTGGTCGTCTCGGAAGAAGGGCACATCGTCTCCTCGGCGTTCAACTTTGTGCAGCAGCCTTCGTCCATCCTGGTCACTCTGCCTGGCGGGCGGCGGGCCGCGGCGGAAATCGTCGCCCGGGATCACAGCCGGATGCTGGTGCTGCTCAAGGTCGCGACCGACGAAAAACTCACGGTACCGGTCGCGGTTCCTCGCGGCGAAATGGCCGTGGGACAATGGGCGATTGCCGTGGGGCGAACCTACGACTCTCCGGAGCCCAGTCTGTCGGTCGGTGTGCTCTCGGCTCTCAATCGTGTTTGGGGGCGCGCCATTCAAACGGACGCCAAAATATCGCCCGCCAACTATGGCGGACCACTCGTCGATATTCGCGGTCGGGTGCTGGGCGTACTGGTCCCTCTGTCGCCGCAAGGCCAGGGCAGCGAAATCGCCGGCGCCGAGTGGTACAACTCGGGAATCGGCTTTGCCGTTCCACTTGAGGAGGTGTATGCCCGGCTGGATGCGCTGAAGAGCGGCCAAGACCTGCATCCGGGACTGCTCGGGATTTCGCTGAAAGCGGGAGACATTTATTCGCTGCCGGCGGAGATCGCCGCCAGTCAGCCGGGCTCTCCCGCTTACAAGGCCGGCCTCAAATCGGGCGACACCATCGTCGAACTTGACGGTCAGCCGATCGTTCGTCAGTCGCAGCTCAAACACGCGATTGGCGCCCGCTATGCGACAGACCGGGTCAAGCTGGTCGTGAAGCGCGGAGAAGAAAAGATCAGCAAGGAAATCGAGTTGATCGACAAACTCGATCCGTATGCACACCCGTTTCTGGGAATCCTGCCGATGCGCGGCGACACCGCCGCAGGAGTCGCCGTCCGCTACGTCTATCCGCGTGGACCGGCTAGTGCAGCGGGAATTCTGATCGGCGACCGAATTACGGCACTCGACGGACAGGCGATGGCCGATGCGGCTGCCCTGCGGTTGGCCGTGGCCAACCTGGAACCAAAG
>JALORD010000226.1 GCA_025459145.1 Pirellulaceae bacterium
TCGCCCGCTGGCAACATCAGCAAGAACAGCCCCGCGGGGAAGTTCCTGATGGAGCGGGGTGTCGAGCCGGCCGAGTTCAACAGCTACGGCAGCCGTCGCGGCAACGACCGGGTGATGGTCCGCGGCACGTTCGCGAACATCCGCATCCGCAACTTCCTCGCTCCGGGGACTGAAGGGGGCGTGACCAAGTATCTGGGCGCTCCGCCGCCGGCCAAGTCGGCGGGGGAGGCGGCTGCGATGACCGACGAAGGGGGCGGATCGCAGCCGCTCGATGCAGCGGCCATCGGCCAGGTAATGCCGATTTACGATGCGGCCATGCTCTACAAGTCCGCCCGGATTCCGACGGTGATCCTGGCCGGCGCCGAGTACGGCACGGGGAGCTCGCGCGACTGGGCCGCCAAGGGAACGATGCTCCTCGGCGTGCGGGCGGTGATCGCCACCAGCTTCGAGCGAATCCACCGCAGCAACCTGGTGAACATGGGCGTCCTACCGCTGCAGTTCGAAGAGGGACAAACCTGGAAGACGCTCGGCCTCACCGGCGAAGAGACCTTCGAAATCCTCGGCCTCGACGAATCGCTCGAGCCCCGCTCGAAGATCACGGTCCAGGCCACCGCCCCCGACGGCTCGGTCAAGTCGTTCCCGGCCCACGTCCGGATCGATACGCCGGTCGAGCTCGAATACTACAAGAACGGCGGGATTCTGCAGACGGTCGTGCGGAAGCTGCTGGCGGGCTAGCGCCGGTTCGCGACCAACCAGGTCTGGCTCGCCGAGCCAGACCTGCAGTTCAGCCATCGGCGAGCACAGCACGAACGGCGCAGGCCAGTTGCTCAGGTCTCATGGACAGTGAGTTCGGCAGGTAGACCAGCCGCTCCCACCGGCCATCGCCCGGCCCCTCGCCGCCGGTAATTTGAATGAGGGTCGAACCGCGCTGCGTCGCGTCGAAGCCGAGCTGCCGCAGGGCGTGGGTAAACCGCACGGGATCATCAACCGCGATCGGCAGAACCCAGTGCGTATGCTCGCGGGCCAACGTGCCGGGCCGGCAAACGTCCGTCAGCAATTCCCACAGGCGGACAGCGCGGGACGAGCGGCGGAGAATCGCCGAATTGTCGAAGTTGCCGATCCGCCGACAGAGCATCGCCAGCAAGGCGCCGCTCGGCTGACGCTGCAGTTGCTTCCAGTAGTTGGCTGGAGAAAAGCCTCGCGTGCCGCGGTGCAGCACCTGGTCGAGATCGCTTCTCGCGAGCATCATAAGTCTCTGCACGTACGGAAGAACCCAGCGGGACGCGAGCGTCTGGACCCCGGCGAACTGTGCGGTCCGGCGAAGATAAGCGGCCGCCGTCTGCGGAGGGTAGCTCCCCAGTCGCTGCCGGGCGCCGCCGGCCAGTTGCGAGTCGCGAATCAGCGCCAGTCCCCCGCCCAAGGCCGTACAAGTTTTGATCGGTCCGAAGCTGAGCAGTTGCACGTCGGCCGGTGAGGCGGTGGCAAGGCCGCATCCGGCGAACGACTGCGCGGCGTCCTCGATCAGCAAGATGCCGCTCTTGCGCGCGATGGCCGCCAGCGGACCGAGATCCATCCGGCTGCCGAACAGATGGGCGATGAGGGCCAGCCGCGAGCGAGCGGTCATGCGCCGCTCGAACTGGTCGGGCGCGACCGACAGTGTGTCAAAGTCGATCGGCAGCGGGACGGGCGTCAGGCCGTGCTCGCGCACGATTCGAATCATGTCGGGGATGGTGACGTCCGACACGAGCACTTCCGATCCCGCCGGAAGCGCGAGCTCGGCGAGCAAGGCATCCCAGGCCGTGCGGACCGAAAGCGCGGGCAGAACGTGCCAGCCCGGAAAACGTGCCGCGAGGGACGCCGTCAGCGCTTCGGTGTTGTGCCGGCGGCAGCAGGCCGCCATCGCAAACGCGAAATCGGCCGCCGAAAGATCGAGCCGTCCACGGGGAACCATGGCGCTAGGAGGATGAAGGGCAGACTGCGGGACTTCTTCGCCAGTCTAGCCGCCGCAGAGCCTCGCCACGCAACGTTTTCCGAGCCGTCTCTTGATCGACCTCGATCCCGATCCGTTGCCGTTGGCCGCTACAGCGTCCCCTTCGTGCTCGGAACGCCGGTGATGCGCGGGTCGTACTCGACGGCCATTCGCAGGGCGCGTGCGGCCGATTTGAAAATCGCTTCGCTCACGTGGTGGCTGTTGCGGCTGTAGTGCACCAGCACGTGCAGGTTGCAGAGGGCGTTGGCCGCGAAGGCCTGCCAGAAGTCCTCGACCAATTCGCTATCGAAATCGCCGATTTTGGCGCTGGCAAACTGGGCCTGAAACACGAGGAAGTAGCGCCCCGAGAGGTCGATCGCCGTTGTGGCGAGCGTCTCTTCCATCGGGAGCGTGAAGTGGCCATAGCGGCGGATGCCCGCCTTGTCGCCGAGCGCCTGCCGCACTGCCTGGCCCAGGCAGATGCCGACATCCTCGACTGTGTGGTGCGCGTCGACGTGCAGGTCCCCTTTCGCCTCCACAACGAGATCAAACGCCCCATGCCGCGTAAACAGCTCGAGCATGTGGTCGAAGAACCCCACGCCGGTCTTCCACGAGCCGGTCCCCGTGCCATCGAGGTTCAGCTCGAGCTTGATTTGCGTTTCGCGCGTCGCGCGGTCGATCTTGGCGGTGCGGGGCATTTGTTCTTGTCAGTTGTCAGTGGTGGGGGATTGTCACTTGTGACTTGTCACTAAACCACTTTGAACTTTGAACCTGGAACTTGTCACTTCACCATTCCCGCCAGGAGTGCCAATAGTGCGTCATTCTGCTCATCCGTGCCGACGCTGATTCGCAGGCCTTCGCTCCAGCCGGGATAGTTCATGTAGCGGACCAGGACGTGGGCCGACTTGAGCTGTTCGTAAAGCGGTTTGGCGGCGTGGCGGGGGTGCGTCGCCCAGACAAAGTTAGCTTGCGACGGGATGATCTCGAACCCCAGTTCGGCGAGGCCCTGCGACAATCGGCCGCGGGTGGCAACGATTTTGCCGCGATTTTCGGCCAGCCAGCCCTGATCGTCGATCGCCGCCGTCGCCGCGGCAATCGACAGGGCGTCGCAGTTGTACGAGTCCTTGACCTTCATCAACTGCTCGATCATCTGCGGCTGAGCCGCCAGGAACCCGAACCGCAGGCCGGCCAGGCCGTACGACTTGCTCAGCGTCCGGCTGACGAGGATCTTTTCGTTCTGCCGCACGAGGTCCAGGCACGAGAAGTCGGCAAAGTCGACATACGCCTCGTCGACGAGGAGCGGGCACGGCAGCCGCTCGGCGAGCTGGAGCACCGCCTCGCGCGAGACCATTGTCCCCGTGGGGCTGTTGGGATTTGGCAGAAACACCAGCTTGAGCCCCGCGGCCGAGTCGCCAAACGCCGCCGGCAGCGACCAATCGGCATTAAACGGCACTTCTTCCCAGCGGGCTCCCTGCAATTGGGCCAGCGTGCGATAGAGGATGTAACTCGGGTACGGCAGTCGGAGCAGTTCGCCCGGTCCGACGAACGCCCGCGTGCAGATCGTCAGGATGTCGTCGCTGCCATTGCCCGCCAGCAGCCAATCCTTCGACGGCAGTCCGAGCACTTCGGCCGCCCGCACGCGAAAGCTGTTAGCCAGCGGATCGGGATACTTTTGCAGCCCGCGGTCGAGCACCTCCTCGACGGCCCGGCGAATACCCGGCGGCGGCGGATAAGGGTTCTCGTTCGTATTGAGCTTGATGAACTTGCTCAGCGCGCCGGGCTGCTCGCCCGGCGTATAGCCAGCCATCGCGGTAATTTCGGGGCGGAAGTACATAAGGAGAGTCGGCGGTCAGATGGCGGAGGTCAGGAATTGCGAATGGCCACACTCTCCCGATGCGCCGTCAGCCCCTCGACATCGGCCAGCCTCATCACGTCCGGGCCGATCGCGGCGAGGGCTTCGGCCGAGTAGCCGATGACGCTGCTTGAGCGGAGAAAGTGGTTCGCCGACAGGCCCGAGGCCCAGCGGGCCGTTCCGCCGGTCGGCAGGACGTGCGACGGGCCGGCCGCGTAGTCGCCCAGCGCCACCGGGCTATGGTTGCCGAGGAACGTCGCCCCTGCATTCTTCAGATGCGGCAAGAGCCGTTCGGCCCCGTCGATCGCGATGTGCAGGTGTTCCGGGGCGATCGCGTCGGTAATTCGGCAGGCCTCCGCCTCGTCGCGGACCAGGATCAAACAGCCAAAATCGCGGAGCGACTGGATCGTGACTTCGCTCCGCTCGAGGCGGGCGACTTGTGATTCCAGCTCGCGGGCTGTCGCTTCCAGCATCCGCTCGCTCCAGGTGACCAGAATGCTCGCCCCGGGCGCATGCTCGGCCTGGGCCAAGAGGTCGGCGGCCGTGTAGTCGGGCCGCGTCGAGTCGTCGGCGATCACGACCACTTCGCTTGGGCCGGCGATGGAGTCGATATCGACCTCGCCGTAGACGTGCCGTTTGGCGAGCGCGACGAACAGGTTGCCCGGGCCGACGATCTTGTCGACCTTGGGAATGCGCGGGGCGAGTGAATCAGCGGCGGAAATCGGGAGTTCGTCGATTCCATACGCCAGCATGGCCACGCCCTGCGCACCGCCGACGCGATACACCTCGCGGATTCCCAATTCGTGGCACGTGGCCAGCACCACGGGATTGTTCGCGCCGAACTTCGTCGGCGGCGCGATCACGACAATCTCAGGAACGCCCGCGGCCTGCGCCGGCACGGCAGTCATGAGCACGGTCGAGGGATACGCCGCCGCTCCGCCCGGCACGCATACGCCAATGCGGGCCAGCGGCGTGTAACGCTGCCGGAGCACGACGCCGGGCCGCGTTACCTCGACATCGCGGTGCAGAATGGCCCGCTGAAACTCCAGGATGTTGTCGCGAATCCGCCGCACGGTCGCCAGGAACTCAGGATCAGCCGCGGCATGCGCGGCGGCCAGTTCCTCGGCCGAAACCCGCACCTTCGCGGGGGTCAGCTCCGCCCGGTCGAGCTTCCGGCTGTAGTCCAAAACGGCCGCCAGCCCCTGCGATCGCACGTCGCCGCAGATCCGCTCGACGACCTGCTGTGGCGACAGCGGCTCCCCGAACACGTCGATCGTCCGCTGCCGGCCCGCCTCGCTTACCACGTTGCCCGCCGGGCTCAATTTGGCTCGCAATGCGGCCAGGGCCTGCTCGACGTCGTCCCGCCGGGTGTCGATTCGCGAGATGGATAGCGGTGTGCTCATCGGGACTTCGGGCTCTTGTTCCTGAACGGGCCGCCCAGAGGACAGCGCAAAGAGCCATTTTGTTCGCCCGCCGGGAAAGCGCAAAGGGTGCTGCGCGGACAGCTCGTTTGTAGAACGGACCTCCTGGTCCGCTCGGACGGGCCGGGAGGCCCGTCCTGCGTTGAATAGGCGGATCAGTGAAGCTGCTTCGCCGATTCGCCGACTGCCTGCGAGAACCGCTCTTCGTAGTGGGCGTGGTTCGTCCCCATCAGACGGTCCCACCAGTTGAAGTACAGGCTGAAATTGGCCCGATTTGTCTCATGATGCTGGGCGTGGTGCGTGGCGGTGTTCAGCACTTTGCCGCACCACGAACGGACAAACCACCGCGGAAACATCTCGTAACCGCAGTGTCCCAGCACGTTGAACGAAATCTGCCACACCATGAAGACCGTGAACGCGAGCGGATGCACAGGCAGCGTGAACAGCACCAGCGGCGCAATCCCCGCCTGCACCAGGGCCTCCAGCGGGCTGAACGAGTAGGCCGCCCAGGGAGAAGGGTTCGTCGACAGGTGGTGCGTCCGGTGAAACAGGCGGAACAGCCGCGGGTGATGCATCAGCCGATGCGTCCAGTAGAAATACGTGTCGTGGATCAGGATGATGAGCCCGATGGTGACGAAAAAGTACGTCCAGCCGTACTGGTCGAACCGGGTATAAATCCGCGTCCAGCCGCTGAAAAACGCCAGCACCATGAACCCCGTCACGAGGCCATAGATGACGAGGCTTCGAGTGGAGTACAGCACCTCCCGGCTCATCTGCCCCCAGGTGGCACGCTGCGGGTTGATCTTCCTCCCAGCGAGGAGTCGGGCGAGCAGGACGTGCAGCACCAGCCACGCCCCGCCGGCCAGTGAAAAGTACAGAATACCCCGCTCGATCGACGCCCCGGGGATGGCGATCAGGGCGATCCACAGTTTTTCGGGCAAGGTCATGGGTTCGGCGCCCCGCAAAATAGGTCGGACGGCTGCCAGCGTGCCAAGGAGAGTCATCGCGGAGTGCCCGGCACCCCCCGCAGCGATTTTGACGGGCAGCTTCGACGTGCCGCCCCATTTTCGCGAATCCTGAGGGCTCGGCAACGGACAATCGCCCGTTTTTTTGCTCGGCACACAGTTCGCATGGCGGTTTTGCTCGCCGCGCGCAATAATAGGAACAACTCGGATAGATTCTGACTTGGTTCGCTGGGACTCGCTCCCCGCGTTCCAATTCCCCCCCTGGAGTTTCCCGCCATGTCGCGAATGTTCACTTTGGCGCTCGCCGCGCTGCTCGTCCTTCCGCTCGCGGTGCGAGCCGAGAATGAAGGTCAGGCCGATCTCGACAAGGCCACCGATCTGCAACTGGGGGCCGAATCACTCGGCGAACTCGAGAAAGTGATCGAACTGGCCGAAAGCGCCCTGAAGAAAGGGCTCGATGAGGGGCAGACCGGGTTTGCCAAGCAAATGCTGGCGGCCACCCTCTTTCAGCATGCCAACCGCACCGCCGAAGCCATTTTTGGGCAATCGCCTCCGAGCCGGCGGTGGATGCAGGCCCGCGATTTGGCTCTCGAAGACATCGCCAAGGCGAAGAAGTACGACGCCACGCTGCCCGATGTGTTTCTGCTCGAGGCCAAACTGCAGATGCTCCCGGGAGGAAAGAAAGACGTCGCTCGTGCATCAGTCGGCGAAGCGATCAAGCTCCTGAAGGCGGCCGATGCCACGCGCGAGCTTTCCAAGGCCTATTTGTTGCGCGGAGCCATGGCGGAAGGAGACGACGAGCGGCTGGCCGATTTTGATGCCGCCGTGCAGGCGGATCCTGAAAACACCGAAGCCTGGCAGGCCCGCGCGCTCGTGTTCTTCCAGAAGGGGGAGAACGAAAAGGCAGTCGCCGATCTGGAGAAGCTCGTCGAGAAGAACGCCGGCAATCCGGCGGTCATCGCCACGCTGGCCGAGGCGATGACGAACCTGAAAAAATACGACGAGGCCCTCAATTACAGCAACAAGCTGATCGAAATGGCTCCGGATAAGTCGCTGGGCTACAGCCTGCGGGCGCGGGTGCGGGTGATGAAGGAAGAGTTTCCCGCCGCGATCGACGATCTGACCGAAGCTCTCAAAATCGACGAAGACGATCTCTCCGCGCTCCTCATGCGGAGCCGGCTCTACGCCGCCGAGGGAAAGAAAGAACAGGCCAAGGCCGATATCGACAAGGCGCTGCGGATCGCTCCCGATCTGCCGCAGGCCATTCTGACGCGCAGCGACATTAACGCCGCCAACGATAAGTTCGACGAAGCGATTGCGGACATGCAGACGCTGCTGGCGACCGACCCGACCAACGCGCTCTACCGGCTGCGGCTGGCGACATATATGGTCGGCGACAAGCGGCCCCGCAAAGCAATTGAGATTCTCACGTCGGTCGTCGACAGCCTGGGCAATAGCGCCCTCAGCGACGAAGACAAAGAGACGAAGGTCGACGCCCTGCGGTCGCGCGGCGACGCGCTCCTCTCCGTCGGCAAGCATGCCGAGGCGGTGAAGGACTACGAGGAAGCGCTCAAGCTCGATCCCGAGAACACGGGCGTGCTTAACAACCTGGCGTGGGTGATGGCCACCTCGCCCGACGACGACGTG
>JALORD010000678.1 GCA_025459145.1 Pirellulaceae bacterium
GGCAAATGCCACGGCGTGCGACTCGCAAATTCCCGTGTCGAAAAACCGTTCGGGAAAGTCCGCGCGAATCTGTTCGAGCTTGTTCCCCTGGCACATCGCTGCAGTCAGTACCGTCACGCGCGGGTTCTTCGCGAGCTGCTCGTGGATCGCCTCGCTCACGACGTTCGTGTACGCCGGCGAGCCGCCCGATTTCTTCGGCACCGCGCAGCTTCCCTCTTTCACAAACGCGGGCGGCGTGTGGAAGAACACGGGGTCCTGAGCCGCGGGCGTAAAGCCGTGCCCCTTTTCGGTAACGACGTGCAGGAGAATCGGCCCCTGCAGGTCCTTGACCATCGTCAGGTATTTGCGGCCATCGTCAGGTATTTGCGGAGGACGGGGATATTGTGCCCATCGATCGGACCCAGATACCGGAAACCCAGATCCTCGAACATCATTCCGCCGTGCAGGCCGGCTTTTACGCCTTCCTTGAGCTGCGCGAGGAACCGCTCCACCGGATCGCCCAAGAGCGGCACATTCTCGAGCACGCGGACGACTTCGTTTTTGAGGCCCGAGTAGAACGGACTCGTTCGCAGCCGATCGAGGTAGCTCGCCACGCCGCCGACCCGCGGGCAGATCGACATCTTGTTGTCGTTCAGCACGACCAAGAGGTCCTGCTTCATCCCGCCGATGTTGTTGAGCGCCTCGAAGACGATGCCGCTCGGAAACGCGCCGTCGCCGATCACCGCGACGCTCTTCCGCGAGTGCTGGCCGAGCAGGTCATCGCCGCTCCGCAGGCCGCTGATGGTGCTGACGCTACTGCCGGCGTGCCCCGTCATGAAGAGGTCGTACGGGCTTTCGACCGGGTTGGGGTAGCCCATCAGGCCCCCCTTGGTCCGAATCGATTTGAACTGATGGTAGCGGCCGGTCACCAGCTTGTGCGGATAAATCTGGTGACCAGTATCCCAGATCAGCCGATCGGTGCGGAAGTCGAACACGCTGTGCAAGGCGAGGCACAGTTCGACGACACCCAGGTTCGACGCGAAGTGGGCCGTCCGCTCCTCGAGCAGATTGCACAGGACATCCCGGATTTCGTCCGCGACACGGCCGAGCTCTGCATTGGTCATGCCGTGCAGTTCGGACGCCGACTCAAGTTGTGAAAGCAATGGGTGCATAGCTGCCAACTGCATGGTCAGTGATTCCTTTCCTCGACGTAGCGAGCCAGGGCCGCCAGCCCTGCTCCCCGCGGGCCAAACCGCCCCGCCGCATCGATCGCCGCCGCGACCAACTCCTTCGCCCGGCGGCGACTCTCCTCCAGCCCTAGTACCGCCGGAAACGTCATCTTACCCCGATCCGCGTCTTTCCCGGTTCGTTTTCCCAGATTTTCGGCCGTCCCCTCGCAGTCGAGCAGGTCGTCGACGATCTGAAACGCCAGGCCTAGCCGCCCGCCGTAGGCGTCGAGAGCCGCGAGCTGCTCCTCGCTGGCCTGGGCGACGAGTCCTCCTAGCCGGAGCGAGACATTGATCATTGCGCCGGTCTTCCGGCGGTGGATTCTTTCGAGTTGTTCGAGATTTGGCTCGCCGAATTGGGCGGCCAGGTCGTCCTGCTGTCCGCCGACGAGCTGGTCGGGTCCCGCGGCTTTCGCGAGTTCGCCACAGCAGCGGGCCGCGACTTCCGGGGGCTGGACATCCGTCGCCACAACTTCGAACGCCTGCGCGAGCAGGGCATCCCCCGCCAGGATCGCCGTCGCTTCTCCATACTTCGCGTGGCAGCTGGGCTGGCCGCGACGCATGTCGTCGTCATCCATTGCGGGGAGATCGTCGTGAATCAGCGAATACGTGTGAATCATTTCGACCGCACAGGCTGCCGGCAGGGCCGCCTCATGGTCGTAACCGCAAGCCTCGCAAGCCATTAACACCAGCATCGGCCGCAGCCGTTTGCCGGGAGCGAGCAGGCTGTGGCGGATGGCCTCGGCCAACTGGATCGGGGTATCGGACCCGTAATCGGTATATGCCGCCAGCCGGGCATCGATGGCGTGCCGCCACAGCTGGGTGGTTTCGGCGAGATCGAAAGTACCTAGAGTCGCTGACATACCGGGAGCGTCGACTCCAGGAGGGGCGGCGTGGGATGATGCGCGCGGGGTGATCTTAGGATGGGCCTCCCAGCCCGTTCGGACGGACCAGGAGGTCTTGCAAACGATCCCTACAGCGGGTCCATCCAACGTTGAAGGAGCACTACCAGCAAATTGTAAGTAGGCCGAGAAATGCCGTCTATGTCTACCGAGGCGCGCCAGCGGAAGGGTTTGAACATTCTTGCCGGCCTGGGCGGGGTCGGCAGGGCCCAAGAAAGTTCGGCTTTCTTGGATTTTTTATAAGGTGTTATGCGTCATGTATTTACGCCATTTGTGGGTCCGGCGGGATGCGGAGGGTGTGGTATACTCGTCGCCCGCGTCGACACGGGCCCCGGAGTTGCGCGGAACCGTCACGATTGGGCAAGTGAATCCGCGCGTTTCCGAACCACACGTACAACTCCAAACGGCGACACTATCACTATCGCGCGCTC
>JALORD010000227.1 GCA_025459145.1 Pirellulaceae bacterium
GGCCAGCAGCATGTGCAACGAGGGCGACCGGGTAATCGAATTGTTGCAACGAGTTGAAGGCCATTGTTCGCGTGGACAGTGGGACATGGCCGAACGCTTGCTTCGCGTAGAAATCTCCAGTTCAGCCGCTCGTTCCGTGGTTTGGGACGCCCTAGCGAGCTTGCTCCTGCGGAGGCGCCGGCACGTAACGCTTGACTTGTTGCGGGCACAGCGTTCGGAAGAAACACGCTTGGAACCTCGGACCTCGCTGTCCCGTTTACACGCGAATTCTGGACTATTGCAAGACGCCGATGGCGAGTGTTTGCCGCCGATTGGGAGAATTGCGAGGACTGGTTCAACGCAAGTCCAATCAGAAACACCGGAATGCTTCGGCGAAGTCGATCGTCCCTACCGGTGGGTCAGTACCGCGACACTTGCGGCTACAACCCGGCAGCTGATCGGGCAACTCCCCTCCTCAATTGCCGGAATCGTGGGAATTCCTCGGAGTGGAATGATTCCAGCGTCAATACTTGCGACCATGCTACAGGTACCATTGCTCGAATTGGACAACTCGGGAGAGATCCGATGTTTGGGACATGGTGGGCGAGGTGCAGCATTCGGATGGTCTTCGACAGCAACCGGTCAACTCGTTGTTGTTGACGACACCGTCTACAGCGGACGTACGATCGCGCGAGCGCGCGAGCAAACGCGAAGCATTCGGGAGCACTTGGTTTTTGCTGCCGTTTTTGTTCGCCCCGAAGTGTCGAGCGCTGTCGATCTCGCGGGAGCCTATCTGCAAAGCCCGCATCTACTTGAATGGAATTTTTTCAATTCTGCGGTCATTGTCGGCAACGCTGCGGACCCCGCTCTCTGGGGTGGAGCCGCGCTGGACTTTGACGGCATTCTCTGTGAAGACCCAACCGTCCCTGATGCAGACGATGGACTTGGCTTGGATGCATACATGCAGTGGATGGAAGCAGCCCGGCCAAAATGGCTTCCGCGGAGCTTGGTCATTCCTTGCATCATTACGGCTCGGCTGGAGAAGTGGCGTAGCATCACCGTAAAGTGGCTGCAAAAGCACGGTGTTGTCTGTCAGTCTCTCATCATGCATCCCGCGAATTGCGCAAGTGAACGGAATGCCTGCGACATCGCGGGCTGGAAATCCGAGCAGCTCAAACGTTCGGGCTGTACGTGGTACGTCGAAAGCGACCCCAATCAAGCCAGGCGAATCAACCTGCAGACCGGCTTGCGCGTGATTTGTCCTGATATTGAAACGATATTCTCTAGCCAAATGCCAGTCCAAACGCAATTCGAAGAATACGACGGTCAGTTTCGCAATCCAGCTTCGGTTTGTTTAGCAGGAGCGGCCACGTGATTACCGGTGTTGTTCTGGCGCGGAACGAGGCGGCAAACATCGTCGCCTGCCTGGACGCCCTGCGCCCGCATGTCGAGGAAACGATTCTGATCGACATGGCCAGCGAGGATCAAACGGTGGCGCTGGCCCAGCCGCTGGTGGACCAAGTGCTCCACCATCCGCTGGTCCCTGATTTCGATGTGGCTCGGAATTTGGCGATCTCGGCCGCCAAGTACGACTGGCTTTGGTTCGTGGACGCGGACGAGCGCATCGCCGCGCGAACTGGCGAGGTGGTTCGGCAGCTCGTCCGAGATCACGGCCACGAGTTCGAGGCGCTTGTCATCCCCTTCAAATCGTATTTCTGTGGCCAGTGGATGCAGCACTGCGGCTGGTGGCCAGGCTACACGATGCCGCGCGTCCTCAAGCGGGGGACATTTCAATTCGCATCCCGGCTGCATGGAGGCGTCGAGGTCAACGGTCGCCAGTTGCGGCTTCCGGCCGATCCCGATTTGGGGGTCGACCATTTCAGCTATAGATCGGTTGAGCACTACCTCGAAAAACTCAACCGCTATACGTCGACAGAAGCTGGTCAGCTGGCGGACTCCGGTCAGCAATGGGACTGGCGAATCGCACTGCGTGAGATGGTCCGGGATCTCTGGGTCTACTACGAGTTCAACCCTGGACACTTGGATCGCGAGCGGGGCTGGAGTCTCTCCTGGTTGTCCGGTCAATATCGCTGGCTGTCGCGAGCGAAGCTGATCGACGTTCGGACCAAGGATCCCGACGCGCCGCCCGTCTTCGGCGGTACGGCGCCCGAGACGTTGGATGAGGTGCTCGACCTGTGGCAGCGTGAGTTAGCAGCGCTGCGAGCCCGTCATCCCCGGTTGCCGCTCGGCATTGTGTGGCGATCGCCAGTGTACGACCCCAGCGGCTACGCCGACGAGGCGCGAGCCTTTATCAAGGGACTGGCCCAGGGAGAGCGACCGTTACGGGTCGACGAAGTCCGCTGGTCGGATCGGCGGTGCGTCTTGCCCACAGGGGACGAAGCCTTGCTTCGCGCTCTGGCGCGGGCTCAGAGGACGCCGCAGGCGATTGCGATTACCGACTGCATCCCGACGCTGGTCGAACCGGATCCCCATGCGGCGTACAACGTGGTCCGTACGACGTTCGAAACGGATCGGCTCCCGCCCGAGTGGCTCGCTCACCTCGCGCGCTTCGACGAAATCTGGGTGCCGTCCCAGCAAAACGTGTCGGCCTTCCGGAGGAGCGGCGTTCCCCCCGAGCGCCTCCGGCTGGTCCCCAGCTGCTACGACGAAACGGTCTACCGGCCCGAAGGACCAAGGATCGAGCTGCCCGAAGCGCTTCGCGGTCGGTTTGTTTTCCTGTCGGTCTTCGATTGGCAGCTGCGGAAGGGATGGGACGTTCTTCTGCGGGCCTATTGCCAGGAATTTTCGCGCAACGAAGGTGTCGGTCTCCTACTGAAGATCACCCGCTCACACGGGCACACGCTCCCAATCGTTCGGGGACAGGCCGACGATATCCTGGGAGAGACGGGCGATTCGCTGATCCGCCGGCCGGAGATTGTGATCACCGATGCCGAACTCAGCGCCGAGGAGATGGCGGCGCTTTACCGGAGCGTCCAGGCATTCGTGCTGCCATCCCGTGGCGAAGGGTGGGGACGCCCCTACCTCGAAGCCTTGGCGTGTGGGCTGCCGGTGATCGGGACGCGTCACTTGGGGAGCGACCAGTTCCTGACCGACGAAAATGCAGTCCGCATTGCCGGCTCGCTCGTGCCGATCTCCGAAGCGGCGGCCCGCGAGATCCCGCCGTATCGGGGACACCAGTGGGTGGAGCCGGACCTTCAAGAGTTAAGGCAGGCCATGCAGCGGCTGGTTACCGACGCCGGGCTCCGGCAGCAGCTCGCCGCCGCGGGCGCGCGCGAAAGCTCAAGTCACTATGGTCTCGCGTCAGGACGGCAAGCGGTCGAATCAGAAATTACGCGCATTGAAGGGCAATTGGTGCCTTCTCCAGTGCCGCCGCCCGCGAAGGATGCGGTCCGCACTGTGCTGGAGGGCGAGTTCTTTGCGCACCACAGTTTTGCGAACGTCAATGAACAGTTGGCGATCCACTTGGCTGAGGACGAGCGGGTCGCGCTGCGTTTGCACCGAGTGCAGCACCAGCCGGTCTACGATCACGAGATCCCTCACGCCTGGAAGCTGCGCCCATATCTGAGCCGGTCCTTCGAGGAGCCGCCGCAGATCACCATTCGCCACGCCTTCCCACCAAACTGGCAGCCGCTGCCTGCCGGAAAATGGGTGCACATTCAGCCTTGGGAATTCGGCCATTTGCCTGTCGATTGGATCGAGCCGCTCCAGCGCCACGTCGACGAAGTCTGGGTGCCGTCCCAATACGTTGAGCGGGTGTTCATCCAGAGCGGCATCCCAAGTGAGAAGATTCGCGTCATTCCTTGGGGCGTCGACCCTAACGTGTTCGCTCCCGAGGCGGAGCCTCTCCTGCTGCCGACCGACAAAACGTTTCGGTTCCTCTATGTGGGCGGGCTCATCAGCCGCAAGGGGTTCGACACACTGCTCGCGGCCTATCTTCAGGAATTTGGGCCGAGCGACGACGTGTGCCTGGTGGTCAAGGAACTGGGGAGCCAGACTTTCTATCGCTACGGCAACTTTCGCGAGTCGTTGTTGGCCGCCCAGGCGGATCCCCGGCAGCCGAAGATTGTCGCGCTCGACCAACCGTTCACGGCGGGACAACTTGCCAGCCTTTATACGGCCTGCGATTGCCTGGCGGCGCCTTACCGGGCGGAAGGTTTTGGATTGCCAATCCTCGAGGGGATGGCCTGTGGATTGGCCCCCCTCGTAACGGCCGGGGGCGCCGCCGATGACTTTACGTCGGCCGAGACGGCTTACCTCGTTCCCGGTCGCGAAGTACCAACGACGCATGACTGGCAACTCTGTGGCCCACCTCTTGAATTCGAGGTGAGCGTGGACGATGTCCGGGCCGCAATGCGGCGTGCCTACGAAGATCGTGAACTGACAAGGCGATTGGGTCAGGCGGCCAGCCAGTTCGTGCGTGCCCAATTCACGTGGCGCAAGACCGTGCAGCAGATGGCGGAGCGCCTGCGTGCGTTGGCACAAGACGAGCGGCCCCGTATGACTTTTCCGGATCCCGAACCGGCGGAGCATGCTCCTGGCTCGAACGGAAAGCCCCAGCTGGGGGCCTGCCTGATCTCCCGACAGTCGGAGCGGCAATTACCGTTCGCCCTCGCGCAGTGGGCCCCGTTTGTGGATGAACTGGTGGTGGTCGTTGTAGGGAACGGCGACCGCTCGGCCGCCATCGCCCGCGAGTATGGGGCGCAGGTGGTGGAGCTCGACGATGGCGAGACACCGGCGCTGCGCGAGGCCGCCTCGCACGTCACGCGCGCGGACTGGCATTTCTGGACCGACCTCGACGACCGGATCGACGAGCGGGATGCGGAACGGCTGCGATCGATTGCCGGCGGCCTTCCCGCACCAATCCATGAACTGCAGCTGGATCTGACGTGGTCCAACCTGGCGGTTTCCGACCTGCGGCCGGACGGCAAGTTTCGCCTCTATCGAAACGGTGCGAGCAAGTCGCTGACGAAGGTTACCTAGTGCTTTCACGGGAAGCGTCGCGTGCGGATTGCCCTGGTCACGATCGGCTACAACCTGCCCGGCGCGACAACCCGGCTATGGGCCACGGCACGGACCGGCAGCCGCCACGATCTGGTGGCCCTGGTGATCCTCCACTCGCAGGTTTCAGCCAAGGTCCAAGAGCTGGAAGAATTGGCCCGTTCACCCGATGTCGTTTACCAGGACTACGGAATCAACCGGGGCCTCGCCAAGAGTTGGAATGAAGGGATCCTGTGGGGCCTGGAGAAGGGATTCGATGTGGTCCTGGTCGTCAATGAGGATGTGGTGTTTGCGCCAGGAGACGTGGACCGGCTGGCGGAAACGGCCGTCTGTCAGCGCGAGCATCCGATCGTCATGGGGCGAGCCTACCATCACTCGGAGTCCGCCTGGTCATGGTCAGAGTACGGCTGCTTCGCGGTCAACCCTATTGCGCTCGCCACAGTCGGCTGCTTTGACGAGAACTTCTTCCCCATCTACTGCGAGGACTCCGACTATCGGCGCCGGCTGCGGCTCGCAGGACTCGCGCCGGCTTACTGCGAAGGGACACGCATCGTCCACGGCGGGAGCCGCTCTCTCGCCGTTCCCGAAGTCGCGAGCCAGAACCAGCGGACGTATGCCCTCAACCGCCACTACTACCAACGCAAATGGGCCGGGGAGGCGGGGGGCGAGCAGTTTGATCGTCCGTTCAACGATTCGCGATTCACCTGCTACATCGATCCGCAAGTTCGCAGTTCCCCCTATCCGGGTTTCAATCGCGTCGACCAATCGATCGTTCAAATCTGAAAGGAGCACGTGATGCCCCACTACTTGGTGACCGGCGGGCTTGGATTCATTGGGAGCCACTTGGCACACATGCTCCTGGCCGATCCCCAGGCGACGGTGACGGTCGTCGATAACCTGCAGGGACAGGTGTTGTCTCCCGGGATGGTGATCGAGCAGATCACGGCCGACCGACCCGGAAAGCTGATCGTCCGCCGGGAGTCGGTCGCCGAATTCAGCACGGATGAACCATTCACGGCCATCTTTCATTTGGCGTCTGTCGTTGGGCCAGTAGCCGTGCTCAAGTATTCGGGCCACATCGTCGAGAGCATCGTCCGGGATACCTATGCCGTCATCCGGCGAGCGCAGCAAAACGGAGCTCGGCTCGTCAACGTGTCGACCTCCGAAGTGTACGGCGGAGGAGACAAGGGACATTGCCGCGAGGACTCCCCCCGGGTGATTCACGGTCCCGCGTCCGCACGGCAGGAATATGCGGCCGGCAAACTGGCCTGTGAAGTGGCGATTGCCAATCTGTGCCGAGATGGAAAACTCGACGCGGTGATGATTCGTCCATTTAACGTGGCAGGAGTCCGCCAACTGGGATTGGGAGGATTTGCATTGCCGCGGTTTGTGGGACAGGCGCTGTTGGGTATGCCTCTCACAGTCTTCGGTGACGGTGCCCAGCTCCGCGCGTTCACCGACGTGCGGGACGTGGCGGCGGGAATCATTGTCGCCGCCATGCGGGGCGAACGCGGTGTGTTCTACAACGTGGGCAACCCCCGAAATCGCACTTCGATTCGAGCCTTGGCCGAACTAGTCGTTTGTGAAACCGACTGCGGAGCGCGGATCGAGTTTGTGAACCCGCGCGAGCTCTATGGAAGCCGATTTGAAGACGCGCCTGACAAATTTCCAGAGGCCGGGCGACTGGCCGACTTGGGCTGGGATCCGCGCTACACGCTGGCGCAAACCGTACAGGATGTCGTGACCTGGTTCCAGACGATGCCGCCCGGTGAAATCCGGCGAATTGCCGGGCTATGATATCGACGCACGATGACTACAGCGTCCACGGCCGAATGATCATCAGCGCCTCGACATCCGGCGTCACCGAGGGCGTCGTGCTCAGCGTCGTGTAGATGTGCTTGTCGCCGCGCTTCAAGTGCATGAGGCCGCGCATCTCGATCTTCACGCGCTGCTGGGTGAAATTCCCCGTGCTGATCGTCGACGTGTACGGGTTCCCTCCCATGTACCCCGCCGGCATCGCTGCCTGGAAGCTGACCGTGCTGGCCGTGATGCCCGACAGCCAGACGTTGATCTGCACTTCAATGTCGTAGATGCGCATACCGGGAGCCAGGATCCGAATCCCGCCGGTGAATGAACTGTCATCGGGCGTCGCGATCTCGCCCCACATTTGGTTGTTGCTGTGGGGGTATCCCGCGGCAAGAAGGCTGCTCACTTCATCCCATTCAAGAAAGCCACCGCTGACCGATGTGGCGCGGAAGACCGCATGCGGCGTCCAGCTCAGCGGCCTGTCGACCACGTACACGCTGCCCGTAGCGTGCTTGCTGACGAGCAGCAGATCTTCATCCGTCGGTTCGCCCGCGGGGCCATGGTTCTCCGCGTAGTACTTCCACGGCGTGGGGTTGATGAGCGTGCAAGCGCCGAGGGAGATGTACTTCCAGATGCCCGTGCTGACTTCCTGCATTTCGTAGACTTCGCCTGCACACGTCGGCAGTACCGGCCGGTCTTCTTCGTCCCCCTCGTCCTTGCCGTAGCCACTTGCCGAGTGCCGGGGGCGGCCGAGCAGGTCGTAGGGTGCCGAATCGCTCTCGTAGGTGTACCGTTCCAGTTCGGTCTCGGTGTCGGCGATACGGGCGATCAGGCGTGACTTCGGCGGGTCCGCCGCCCCTTGGCGGTCGATGAGCACGGCGCAGGACTGAGAGCCAGTGCCCGGCGCAAACAGAATTCGAATCGGCCCTGCTTCGTCGGTCGAGTCGAGCACCGACTCGTCGACTTCCACCTTCGCATACTGGTGGTTCTCGTCGTTCACGTTAACCCGCGCTACGACCGTACCGATGATCTGCGCCT
>JALORD010000228.1 GCA_025459145.1 Pirellulaceae bacterium
CGATCGTGACCGGCGTCGAGCGCACAGGCATCGACTTTGACAATGGCTGTGCGCATTTTTTGGCGTGAGTGTTAATGTGTCGTGCTGGCGAACCTGCGATTGGCACATCTTCCACGCCTGCGGACCGCGGCGCGTCTACGGACGGCGGCGGGACGGCGCTCTTACTAGTCGACGTGATCAATGACCTGGATTTCCCCGAGGGAAATCAACTGCTCAAACACGCGCTGCCCGCGGTCGCCCGAATTGCTGAACTCAAGCGACGAGTCAAGGCAGTTCGCCTTCCGGTCATTTACGTCAACGATAACTTTGGCCAGTGGCGATCGGACTTTCGCTCGCTAGTTGAACATTGCATGCGTCCCGCTGGCAAGGGTCGGCAACTCGCTGAGCGATTGCATCCCGATCCAGACGACTACTTCATCGTCAAACCTCGGCACTCGGGCTTCTACGGCACCGCCCTCGAAGTGCTGCTGGCCGATCTGGGCATCAGCCGGCTAATCCTCAGCGGATTTGCCGGCGACTTCTGCGTGCTGTTCACGGCCGTTGATGCCTACATGCGCCACTATGAGCTGCTCATTCCTGCCGACTGTGTCGCTTCCAAGGAGGAGGACGACAATACGCGGGCCTTGCAACTGATGCGATCGACCTTGCGCGCAGACATTCGTGAGTCGACTTGGTTGTTCTGGGAGCGGCCTAACGCCTCTGCCATCGGCGCCGTGCATGGCCAAGAAGCGACCGCGTGTGATCCCGGGTCTGCAGAACGTTGATCGGCAGGCTACTTACCCGTTGACCACTTCGCCCCCGTTGGGATGCAGAATCTGACCGGCAAAATACGAAGAGTCGTCGGAGGCTAGAAACACGTACGCGGGAGCCACTTCGGCGGGCTCGCCGGCGCGGCCCAGCGGGACATCGGAGCCAAAGCTAGCGACCTTTTTGGCTGGAAACGTCGAGGGAATGAGTGGCGTCCAGATGGGCCCCGGAGCAACTCCATTGACGCGAATTCCCCGGTCGATAAGTTGCATGGCCAGCGAACGAGTGAAGGCCACAATCGCTCCCTTCGTTGCGGCGTAGTCGACCAGGCTCGGGCTGCCCCGATAGGCCGTGACGGAGGTCGTGTTGATGATCGCGGCGCCGGGCTTCAAATGCGGGAGTGCCGCCTTGACGAAGTAGAAGTAGGAAAAAATGTTCGTGGCAAACGTTCGTTCCAACTGCTGGCGTGAAATGTCACCGACCGAGTCGACCGGATGCTGCTCCGCCGCATTGTTCACCAGAATCTCGAGCGATCCCAGTTCCCGTACGGTGCGGGTGACGGCGCGGCGGCAGAATGCCTCGCTGCGAATATCGCCCGCGAGGAGCAAGCATGCTCGGCCGGTCTCTTCAACCAGACTTTGCGTTTCTCGGGCGTCCTGATGTTCATTCAAATAAACGATCGCGACGTCGGCCCCTTCCCGCGCGAAATGGATCGCAACCGCCCGGCCAATACCGCTGTCTCCTCCTGTGATGAGGGCCACGCGACCCGCGAGCTTGCCGCTGGCTCGATAGTCCGCCTTGGCGGCAATCGGTGCGGGACGCATGTTTCGTTCGCGCCCCGGCTGGCGAGCTTGACGCTGGGGCGGTCGCTGCCGACGTTTCTGTTGCGTCTTGGCGGGCATGGTTGGACGCTTTCGCGGAAAGCCTTGGGACGGTCGATGACAGATTCGGGCCCGACGAGAACTACCGGCGCACGGCCGCCATTACCGTGCTCACCCCCGGCGCTCGTTCGTGCCGATTTGTGTCCCCTCTGGCGATTCCGTTGAAATCACCTCGCAGCGCCTTGAGCGCATAGCGTTCCTCTTCAATTTCGGGCTGCGTTCGTACACCCAGCCGCCGAAAGAGCGGTAACGGTGGACACCAGCCTTGCACGGCATGCTGCAGCAAGAAAGTCGCTACGACGGCAGGCAACGCGAGGAACCGCCGGTCGACGAGAGCGCCTAAACCGAGCCCGACCAGGGCGACGGTGGCAGCATTGGCCTCCAGCGTTCGTTCGACATCCCATTCCCGGTCGAGCGCTTCCAGGCGGCGTTCGATCTGATCGGCTTGGGCACCGCTATACTTGGCAACACTCTCGTCGGTCTTCCGACGAATCTGCTCATTCACCTCGGGCGCGGTATTGCAAGGAACACGATCTACAGTGGTCGGGATCATGGCGAAGTACTCCTGTCGTACTTGGTAAGCCACCGGGACGTTTCCGGTGTCCAATCGAGAGGTCCGCTCACTCCCTGTTCTGAGTGACTGAGATTGAGCGGGTTGCGCGAAGTGCTCGTGGAAGCGCCAGCGCCCTCCATGGCACCGACGATTCTTAGTCGATTGCGCGTATCGCGGGAGTTAGTAACCACCCATCTGGTAACCGCCATAGCGCTGCAGAATCTCACGAGCCTCTTCGGCACGACTTGAAGCATTCACCGTGACAATCGTTCGGCCGGCTCGCAGTTCGCCTTCGTAGTACTCGGCTTCGTCTTTGGGAATTCCGAGTCCTACCAGCGTTCCGGCAACTCCCGCAGCCGCGGCACCGGCCGCCGCACTCGACAGAATGGCAGCCAAAGTACCTCCGGCGATGGCGGGTCCGATGGCTGGTAGCAAGCCCGACACGATGGCCAGGCCCCATAGCGCTCCGGCTCCGGCCCCCGCGGCGACGCCGGTAGCGGCACCTTCCGCGGCATAACTCTCGTTCTCCGCAAGATCTCCCGTTACTTCCCCCGTGGAGTTGAGTGCTGTTACGCCAATTTGACTTTCGGTAAAGCCTGCAGCCATCAAAGCACTGATCGCTGCCCGCGCCTCCACCGAATCACGAAAAGTACCTACGACGGTCGTATTGCGTTTGGTAACTGTCGGCATCGCTGACGCTCCTTCAACAAAGTGAAACGGCCCCCTCACACACAGGCAAGCCATCGCAATTCGCATGCCAACTTTTCAGAGCCTGTCGCAACGATCTGCTATCGCGGCGCCATCGACGGTTGTGGGGCACGCATCGAGGTAGGCTGCCGAGTAGATTCACCGCGAGAGTTGATTGGCGGCGCGCGGCTGGCCGTCTGCAACGGGTGATAGGCACCGATTGCTGGGTGGCTGTTCGACAGCCAGCATGGACTGCAGACGCGCACAGGGGCGGGAACTGCGTTCTCATTCCGCGCAAGGTTGTGCACGGATGGGTCGCGAGTTTGCCGAGGAGATGCAGCAGGTCCTGGTAATCTACCGGTTTCACGCGGTGATCGTCGACGCCGGCCAGGATTGTCTGCTGGTAAATTTCGTCGTCTCCCCAACCAGTCAGCGCGACGATAGCAACGTCGTCTCCCCCGGACATTGCCCGAATTCGTCGACAGGCTTCATAGCCGTCCATGCGCGGCATGCCGAGATCAAGCAGGATGACGCGCGGTTGAAACTTCCGGGCAATCTCGCATGCTTCGATCCCATCATGCGCCACCGTGACTTGATGACCGGAGATCGTCAGCAAGGTACCCAGAGTTGTGGCTGCGTCCCGATTGTCGTCGACCACGAGCACCCGGCGGGCCGCTCCCGGCAGCCACGACCAAATTCGTCAACTGCGGTCCGCTCCGGCTGGCGATAGGCGCCGCACATTATCTGGAGAACGAGAGACGAAGACAAAGCGGCGATTTACCTGGAGAAATGGCGGTTCGAGAATCGTGGCGTTAGGGCGTCGAAGGCTGGCAGCAAGCGCCCCGGTCGAGTGTAGAAATGTTGCGCGGCACGAAGACTTACGGATTGTCAGGTACTGGCAAATGCACTGTCCGCATGGCCGTACGGTCGGTCGCGAATTCGACTTGCTCAAGGGGCTTCTCCGCGGGGCCGCTATGCACCTCGCCATCTGCGGTGAATCGAGAGCCGTGACAAGGACAGTCCCAGGTCTTTTCGGCACCATTCCAGCGAACCAGGCAACCCATGTGGGGACATACTGCCGAAACAGCGCACTGATCGCCGTGTGTGTCGCAGGAGCGAGCAACCCACTGGCCTTCGACGCGAAGTACTTGCCCTTCGCCCGGCTGAAGTTCGCGATCGCCGATCGCGTCTGACCTTCCGAACCGGTCTTTCAACAGGTAATACGGGTAGTCGAAATTCTCTTTCAGATAGCTCCACATTCCTCCTCGCAGGGGCGGGCGGTTTACATCCAACAAGTCTTGCCAGGGACTCTCGTTGCCGAGAATACGGTCGCAAATCACCATCGCACCGAGTGTTCCCATAGTCAGCCCCGTACCTGCGAAGCCGGTTGCTATGTACTGGTGATCGGCCGTCGCGCCAACGTAGGGAAGGCCATCGTGTGTCTCGATGACCTGTCCCGACCAACGATGGTCCACCGTCGCGTCGGGGAATAGCTGCCGTAACCGCTGCTCCAATCGCCAATGGCAACCCGCAGGATCTTCCTCCTGGCCGGTCTTGTGATCTTCTCCTCCGTAGATCAATGCTTGGCGACCTTCCGTCGCTGGCTCGATCCGCAAGTAGTTGTAAGGATTGGCCGTATCCCAGAATGAAGCCGCGGGCAGGCGGGAGCCCACGGCGGTGGCCCGGAGCGCGTAAGTGCTGTACGGAATGAGTTTGGACTGGAAATACGTCGCCGAGATAAGCCCCGACTTGCCTGCCAGCGGAACGTGGGTGGCCAGGACCAGATTTTTGAAGGTGACGTTGTACTCACCTACGTTCACCGAGTTCGCTTGGCCGTACACCCCGGTGACCTCGGCGTGCTCGTAGATCTTCCAGCCTGCCGAGGTAATGGCTTGTGCCAAGCCCCGCAAATATTTCAAGGGATGAAACTGCCCTTGATCGGCGAAACGGATTCCAGGTGTCGCCATGACGGGCACCTGTTTGAGCCAATGTGCCGCGAATCCCAACTCCCTCGCCAGGTCAAAGTCTTCCGCTAGCCCCGTGTCTTCGTCGGGAGTGGCATCACACGGTACATGCAAAAACCCGGGAACCCTGTGGAAGTCACAGGGAATTAACTCGGCGTTGACAATCGATTCGATGGTCTCGATCGCCGCCGCTCCTCCTGCCCACAGCAAACGCGCCGACTGGTGTCCGAATCGACGGACAAGGTCGGGCAAGCGAGTGTCGGTTACATAGGTCAGGTGGGCGGTGGTGCATCCCGAGTCCCCCATTCCCAGGCGATCTCTCTCGAGGATACACCCCGAAAATCCCGCAAGCTGCAGCAGATATGCCGCAGTCAGACCCGTGATACCTCCGCCCACAACGACCACGTCAAATGTTTGATCGGACGTGAGTTGCGACTGCGGAGGAATGGGCGAATCCAACCAAACTGGATGTGAATCCATGGCATTGCTCTCTTCTCCGAGTTGACGTTGATTACGACTCCCACCGGATTCGCAAATCTCGCGCCACTGTATAGCAGGGCTGCATTCCTCGATCGGCAAGATCGATCGCGGTCCAATCGCGCGCTGGATCAGGCAGAACCCGATCGGTCTGGCATTCCATCGGCCAGCATGATCGCTAAACAACCAACCTCCGCCAGGCAACGATTTGAATTTGGGAGATTGCCAGGGCAGGTTTGAGCAGGGAGGCAGGGCTGCCGAAAATTCCTGAGCGGTCTATCATTCTGCTCGAACGGCTTGCCAGCTTTCGGATCCTTCGGGCGTTGACACGATCAGGTCCGCGGACAGAAGACCACCCGTTGCCTTCGCCTTACGCTGGAGCCAATCGACGGCTTGCGTTTCACTCAGGCCCGTTTCGATGGTTTCGGCATCGTCGTCATTCGAATGGTAAATGATCGTAAAACTGTCCGCGTGGTTATTCATCGCTTGGCTTCCTGGAACACTTTTCGTTATTGGTTGACTGCACTTCATTGCCTGTAAAGCGAGGCTGAAACTGGCTCCCCACACGATGTGGGCGGTAATCATCAGGGCGTTTCGCTCGGGCAGTTCTCGGGTTGCCGAAGGGTAGAGACCAGCAGCTGGCAACCAGCCCAGATAGCTGACGGTCCAAATCCCCAGCCCGCAGGCAATTCCTTCAGTTACCCGTAAGTCGGTACGGGAGTTGGTTACTGTGCGATAAAGGGCGCCCATGAGGGCTCCGTATCCGAAATGATTCCCCGCCACGATGGTTGTGCGAAGCGGTTCCGGCGGCGCAGATAGTCCAGTTTGGCCGATGGCTTCCTCGGTGATTTTTCTGGGCGGCAACTCAGACCTCCGCCACCACGGAATCATTCGCTGTCCGGCAAACATCACCAAGGTCATGGGAACCGTTGCCGCCAGTCCCGCCAGGGCTCCTTCCATGCACCGTATAGCAAGTAGTTGCATGGCGATGGCTCCACGGGAGGGATCAAAATCCACGACAGCAAATTCAGTGCCCAGGACTAGGTCAGGCACTCCATTTGCTCTGCTGGTGCCGGAGGACGAAGCCATGCCATCGCGAACTCGGCTGCTTGTTGACTCCGCAACTAGTTGACAGTGGCGCGCGAGTCGCTGATCTGGCTCGTCCTCGCGAGGACATTTGGGAAGGAACTGCCATGGAACTAACTCAACTTGAACGCCTGATTCGCGGAGCGATTGCGGCCGTCAGTCCGCCCGGACGCGAACTACAACTATCCGTCGGAGCGCAGGCCGAGACCGAAAACACCACTTTGCTGGTGCGTGTGGCGATATCCACCGCGGAGTGTTCATTCGACTTGCTACAGCTCATCGAACTCCTGCGACAACGATCGACGGTGACGATGTGCTTGCTGAGCTGTCCTCCGGAACCGGCGGTGATACTCCACGGAGCGAGCAACTCGCTGGCCTATGCGATCGTTTTCGACTGGAACGATTGATGCAATCCTCGGGAGTGAATCGCATTCTCGGCCCCTTCCCGCCGCTCGGCCAGCAGCGTCTCGATGCCCAAGCTGGCGGCGGGCGGGGTGTTCAGCACGTTGACCGTCCGCGTGACGGAGCTAGAGAGCGCATCGCCATCCCAGTCGGCATCCTTATCGACCGCTTCGATCGAAATCGTATAGCTTCCCGTGCCGTAAGCATTGAAGTCGAACGAATCGTGCGCGACGTCCGCCCCGTAGCTGCGGGCGAAGATCCGGGTTGTCTCCGTTCCCTTCCGCTTGAACCCGGTAACTTAAGGTGATACTTGCGAATGTCGACAGGTCAATGGGAACGGTCTCAACAGTTCTTTGAACATTACCGACCCATGAATAGTACGCATTCAGGTTTAACGCATAAATTCCGGTCGGTGCGATTGGTCCTCCAGCCTCGCTTTTCGACATGACGTCGCCATTGAGAGCGGACCATTTCGCGGTGGTTAATGTCCCTGTCTCAAAATTGTCGGTAAACAGCGTCGTCGTCAGCATCTGCCGCCCCTCGAGGCTTTCGAGCAGCAGCCGTCGGAATCGCTGGTCCGCTCGCTCGGGGCGCAGTTGGCGGCGGCGGGGAGCCGCGGCGGATGTGATGCGGGAAGTTGAAGCGGGGCGGCGGTGGGGAGTGGGCATGTGATGTTTTGCAAGGACGCTCAGGAAGGAAAACGGCCATCAGGGGACGCGCTCCGCCCGCCCGGCGGGGATGCCGGGCAATCCGGAATCGCTGGGACGATGACAATCGCTGTCATCAGGTAGGAAGTCCCGGCGGGAGTCTATTTCCGGAAAAGTTTCGCGGGTTTGCGGAGCGGCGTGGGACGCCCGCCGACGAGCGTTGCGTGGCGCCATTAGTCGCGCACCGCCGCGTTTTCGCGAGAAATTTTTCAGAAAATCGAAAATCGGTAGCGGGCGGAGGGGGCGAATGTCGCTTTTGGGGGATAGCCCGATTGGGCCGC